>NZ_JASGSR010000088.1:0-33543 GCF_040446015.1 Bradyrhizobium sp. INPA03-11B | reverse complement strand
GGAATATTCAAATGCTGACGTGGTCTGTGCATCGCGAGCCCTCCAATCTCAGCACGGGACGCAATTCGTTCTCCAGTATGTGATTCAGCTATACTAACATTTGGTTGCACTTTCGTTTAGTTTCAATTTGTCGCGACACCGCCGTGACTGTGCGCCATATGTATTGTTACGTGCATTGCCACGTAATGCTACGGTATTGGACGGCTGCACCTGCACACGCGCGCAGCACCTCGACACCAGCAGCCCCCGGATTTCTGCGGGCATGGCATCAAAGATTTTGATCGCCCCATAACACATCGCGCACCCAATAAGTCTAAGCACCGCCATTCATCTGAATTGGCGCCCCTGATTCGCGAAAGCGTTTTCATAGTTTTCCTTAATCAAAGCCTCGCAACGTGGCGCCGTAGATTGCGTTTCGAGGTATGTCATGACCAGGTTATTTCGCTGTCGAAGCGGCGCTTCTGCTGTCGAATTTGCGCTGATGCTGCCGCTATTCCTCGCCTTCATTTTCGGCATCATCGTATTCGGCTCTTACCTTGCGATGGTGCATGGCGTCCAGCAACTCGCCGCCGAAGCGGCGCGATCGTCGATTGCCGGAATGACCGACACTGAACGCAACAGCCTCGCAACCAACTACGTCACCGCCAACGTATCGACCTATCCGCTGCTCGTTCCCAGCAATCTCACCGTCAATGCCGCGCCGTCGGCATCGAACGCGAACGTCTACATCGTGACGCTCAACTACAACGCGGCCGGCAACTTCATCTACAAGCTGCCTTTCGTGCCGGCGCCTGCGAGCACCATCGTCCGCTCTGCTGCGATTCAGTACGGGGGGTTCTAGGATGAGCGGCATCCTCACGCTGATGCGGCGCTTCGGCGCCGACGAGCGGGGAAACTTCGCGATGATCAGCGCCGGCCTGATGACGCTCCTGATCGGGTGCGCCGGGCTTGCGATCGATCTCGGCACGGTCTTCGCCGATCGGCGCAAGACCCAGAGCACCGCCGACCTCGCCGCGATCGTCGCCGCCGCCAATTTGAGCAATCCGGTCAACGCCGCCTCCGCGACGGTGACGCAGAACAACTATCCGGCCAGTGCGCTGGTCAAGGTCGAGACCGGGACCTACACCGCAAGCAGCGCCATCGCGCCGCAGGCCCGCTTCGTGACCCCGGCGGTCGGAATTCCGAACGCCGCGCGCGTCACGCTGACGACCCAGACCCCGCTCTACTTCGCGCGCTACCTCACCGGCGCGAGCAGCTTCAACATCACGACGACCGCCACTGCGACATCGACCGAAATGGCCACATTCGAGATCGGCTCGCGGCTGCTCTCGGTCAACGGCGGTGTGCTCAACGCGCTGCTCGGCTCGATGCTCGGCACCACGCTGTCGCTCTCGGTGATGGACTACAATTCGCTGATCAGCGCCAAGATCGACGCGCTGGACTTCCTGTCGGCGCTGGCAACCCGGATCAACCTGACCGGCGTCACCTATAGCGACCTCTTGAGCAGCAACGTCAAGGTCGGCGATTTGATGGCGGCTGCGCTGACCACCCAGCAGATCACCAATGGCGCGGGCGCCGCGACCACCGCGCTGTCGACAATCTCCCAGGCGGTCACCGGCTCCTCGACCAAGGTTTCGCCGGGCACCCTGATCGACCTCGGGCCCTTCGCCAACCTCACGGTAGGGCAGAAGCCGAAGGTCGGCGCCAGCGTCTCGGTGTTCGACCTCGTCAACACGGTGGCGCAGATCGCCAACGGCAGCCATCAGATCGCAACCTCGGTCAATCTCGGCCTGCCCGGCATCGCCAACGTGTCGGTGATCGCGACGATCGGCGAGCGCCCGGTCGGCTCGAGCTGGATCGCGATGGGCACCCAGGGCGTGAGCGTGCACACCGCGCAGACCAGAATCCTGGCGACGATCAACGTTCTCGGCTCCGGCAGCATCGCGTCGATCAATCTGCCTGTCTATGTCGAGGTCGCCTCAGGGACCGCGACGCTCAATGCGGTGTCCTGCGGCCATCCGAACATCAACACCTCGCAGGTCACCGTCGGCGTGACCCCGGGAATCGTGGATGCCTGGATCGGCAACGTCACGGTCGCCGACATGACCAACTTCGCGACCAAGCCCAATCCGCCGCCGGCGACGCTGGTCACTGTGCTGGGGATCCCGATCACGGGCCTCGCCCATGCCGGCATGGGCAACACCACGCCGACCAACGTCAATTTCAGCTACAGCGACATCCAGGCAGGGACGAAGAAGACCGTAACGACGACCAACTTCTTGTCTTCGCTGACGGCAAGTCTGCTCGGTGACCTCACGCTCAACATCGCTGGCATTCCGATCCCGGGATTGGGCGCGCTCGTCATGAGCATCCTGAACGGCGTGACGAGCCCGATCGATCAGGTGCTGGCGTCCCTGCTCTCGACCCTCGGCATCGGGCTCGGCCAGGTCGACGTCTGGGTGCTGGGCATTCGCTGCGACGGCGCCGTGCTGGTGAACTAGAGCACGATCGCGACCGGTCATCACACCGGGTTAGGAGACGCCGTGAGTACGACAATAAGAAGATACAAGACCGACAGCCAGCGAATGGCCTTGATGAAACGCGGCATGATCTTCTTCCGCAACACCAGCGTCGGATGTCTTGTGCTCAACATCTCGACCGGAGGGGCGGGACTCGCGGTGGAAAGCGACGCCGCACTCCCGTTCGCCTTCGACCTCGAGATCGAGAGCGAGCCGATCCGGCGGCACTGCATTCTGGCCTGGCGCCTGGAGCGTCGGCTCGGCGTGACCTTCGAATTCGACCGGATGCAGTGCCCCGAAGGCGGCCCCGTCTAGCTGAGTGGGCGCGGCCCGCGTCGAACCGCCACGACGCGGCGGTTCGTTCCAATATGATTGAGCTGATTTCGCGTCGTGGTTAGCAATCGCTGGGATATACCAGCTAATTGTCGCGATTGCCGTCGTGCTTCGACGGCGCCGGCTGTGTGGCGCTGACCGGATCGGACGCCGGGAAGGTATCCTCCAGACCCTCCTTCAGCCGGGAGCGCGCCTTGCGCTCGGCGGCCTTGGCCTCGTGCGGCTTCTCGGCATGCTTGTCATGCGCGGCAGGATCGAATTTGTCGGCCATGTCGTTCCTCCCTTCTCCGGGGGCAACGCACCCACGCAAACAGGGGTTCCAGAACCGCCTTGGCCCGCTGCGCCGCAGCGTGTATCAGGGGCCAAATTTTGACCGAGATCAGGAACTTTCGCGTGCCCCAGGATCCCACCAAGAAGCCGCTCATCGACCTCCTGTCGGGTCACCGGCAAGCCACGCCGCCGCTCTGGATGATGCGGCAGGCCGGCCGCTATCTGCCGGAATATCGCGAGCTGCGCGCCAAGGCCGGCGGCTTCCTCGATCTCTGCTTCACGCCCGAATTCGCCACCGAGATCACGCTGCAGCCGATCCGCAGGTTCAACTTCGACGCCGCGATCATCTTCTCCGACATCCTGGTGATCCCCTACGCGCTCGGCCGCTCGGTGCGCTTCGAGGCCGGCGAAGGACCCCGGCTCGATCCGCTGGCGACGCCCGGCGAGATCGCGACGCTGGCAACGCAGGCCAATTTCGACCAGCTCGAGCCGGTCTTTGAAGCGCTGCGCCGCGTCCGCCGCGAGCTTGAGCCCCACATCGCGCTGATCGGCTTCTGCGGTGCGCCATGGACGGTTGCGACCTATATGGTCGCCGGACAGGGCACGCCGGACCAGGCGCCGGCGCGGATGCTCGCCTACCGGCATCCGGACGCGTTCGCCAAGATCATCGACGTCCTGGTCGAAAACTCGATCCACTACCTCGTCGGTCAGCTCAAGGCCGGTGCCGATTGCCTGCAGATCTTCGACACCTGGGCCGGCGTGCTGCCGCCGCGCGAGTTCGCCCGCTGGTCGATCGAGCCGACCCGGCGGATCGTGGCCGGCGTGCGCAAGCAGGTCCCCGGTGCCAGGATCATCGGCTTTCCGCGCGGCGCGGCGGGCATGCTGCCGGCCTATGTCGAACAGACCGGCGTCGATGCCGTCTCGATCGATTGGGCAGCCGAGCCGTCGATGATCCGCGAACGCGTGCAGAGCCGCGTCGCCGTGCAGGGCAATCTCGATCCGCTGGCCCTGATCGCCGGCGGCGCCGCGCTCGACCGCGCGGTGGACGATGTGCTGGAGAATTTCGGCCAGGGCCGGCTGATCTTCAACCTCGGCCACGGCATCCTGCAGGAAACGCCGATCGCCCATGTCGAGCAGATGGTCGCACGCGTACGCGCGTATAAGGGGTGACGTCTTGTAGCCCGGATGGAGCATAGCGAAATCTGGGTCTCTCTCGTCGGTCGACGAACCGCCCCCGGATTACGCTTCGCTTCATCCGGACTACGTCCCTATCTATCACCGTCACCCTGAGGTGGCCGCTTCTTCAGCGGCCCTCGAAGGGTCGACGGCCCGGCTGTGGCCGTGCATCCTTCGAGGCTCGCTCCGCTCGCACCTCCAGCGACAAAGGCTTCGCCTTTGCGCGGGGATGACGGGGCACAATTACCGCGCATCCTCCAAAATCATGTCGGACGCCTTTTCCGCGATCATGATCGTCGGCGCGTTGGTGTTGCCCGACATCAGGTCCGGCATGACGGAGGCATCGACCACGCGCAGCCCCTCGACACCGCGCACCTTGAGCCTGTTGTCGACGACCGCGAGCGCATCGTTGCCCATCCGGCAGGTCGAGGTCGGATGATAGACCGTGCTGCCGGTGCGGCGGCAGAAATCGAGCAGATCGTCGTCGCTGACCACCTTGGCGCCGGGATCGACCTCGCCAACCGAGTATGATTTCAGCGCCGGCGCGGCCAGGATCTTGCGCAGGATGCGGATGCCGTCGATGAAGGCGCGGCGATCGGTTTCGGTCGCGAGATAGTTGATGCGGATTTCCGGCGGCATGGTGGGGTCCGCGCTCTTGATCTTCAGCGAGCCGCGACTCTCCGGCCGCAGCTGGCAGACCGAGGCCGTGAAGCCCGAGAACGGATGCAGCTTCTCGCCCATCTTGTCGGTCGAGAACGGCAGGAAGTGGATCTGGATGTCGGGCGAGGCCAGCCGCGGGCTGGTCTTGAAGAACGCACCGGACGTGCCGGCCGCGATCGTCAGCGGTCCCTTGCGCAGCGCCGCGTAGCGCAGGCCGGCCATGACGCGGCGCACCGGATTGTTGACGACGTCGTTCAGCGTCACCGCCTGGGCGCAGCGCGTGACGATGCGCACCTGCATGTGATCCTGCAAATCGTTGCCGACGCCGGGCGCGTCGAGCACGATCTCGATGCCATGCTGCTTCAACAGATCGGCGGGGCCGACGCCGGAGAGCTGCAACAGTTGCGGCGAGTTGTACGCGCCGCTCGAGACCAGCACCTCCCTGCGTGCCTTGGCCGTGCGCAGCTGCCCATCCTGCTTATACGCGACGCCGCTCGCGCGCTTGCCGTCGAACAGGATGCGCTGCGCCAGCGCCGAGGTCTCGACGCGCAGATTGCCGCGCGTCAGCGCCGGCCGCAGATAGGACCGCGCCGTCGAGGCGCGCCGGCCGCGCCGCGTCGTGGTCTGGAAGAAGCCCGCGCCCTCCTGGGTCGCGCCGTTGAAATCCGGATTGGTCGGAATGCCGACCTCAGCCGCGGCATGAACGAAGGCTTCCGACAGCGGATCGTGATGGCGCCAGTCAGACACTGGCAGCGGGCCGCCGGCGCCGTGATATTTGTCGCCGCCGCGCTGCTGATCCTCCGCCTTGCGGAAATAGGGCAGCACGTCGTCATAACCCCAGCCGGCATTGCCGCGTTGGCGCCATCGGTCATAGTCCTCGTGCTGGCCGCGGACATAGAGCAGGCCGTTGATCGAGCTGGAGCCGCCGAGCACTTTGCCGCGCGGCTGGAACACTTGCCGCCCGTTCAGGCCGGGCTCGGGCTCGGTCTGATACATCCAGTTGACGGATTTTTCCTTGAACAGCTTGCCGTAGCCGAGCGGGACATGGATCCAGATGTTGGTGTCCTTCGGCCCAGCCTCGAGCAGCAGCACCGAGTGCTTGCCGTCGGCGCTCAGGCGATTGGCAAGCACGCAGCCGGCAGAGCCGGCGCCGACGATAACGTAGTCATACTCGGCCGCATCATTATTGGCGTTCACTGGTTTCCCCCGGAGTTTCTTTCTTCCGGTGGTACAGACAAAGCGGCAGCTTGAAAAGACTAGAGCTCCATTCCGATTTGATCGGAACGAAGCTCTAGCTTTTTGCTTTGACGCGTTTTCTTCACGCGAACCGGTGTCCACTTCGCTCGAAAACGCTCTAGTGCCATGCGCTGAGGTTCTGGAGCAGTTGCCCGACAAGCATATTGAGCTCGTCGGCATTGCCGGCGGCACCGAAGACGTAACGATCGGGCCGCACGATGATCGCTGCGGCGCCGTGTTGCCGCATCCAGTCGGCGAACAGGCCGTCACGCTCCACCACGTTCAGAACGCCGCCGGCATCGCCGCTTTCACCTGACGTGGTGATGACGACGCGCTCGCCGGCGAGATGCTGCCAGGCGGCATGGGACGCGTTCGATAGCCACGCCATCGGCTCCGCGGCGGTTGTCACGATCGCAAATTCCGGTCTCAGCAGATCGTCGAGCCGGCATATCCGCCCATCCGGTGCGCGCACATGCGGCTGCACGAACAGCCGCCCGGCGAGCGCGGTATCGCGCGCGATCAGACCGGTGACGAGATCGGGGATGAATTTCTGCCTGATGGTTTCGGCCTTGCCGGCCTTCAGATCGGCGCGCAATCGCACGTCGCGCTCAGCCGCAGCCACTGGATCGAGCTCGCCGATGATCTTGCCGAACTCCTTGGCGCTGGCGACGACGGCGCGGACATGCGGCTTGCGCTCGATCTCGTAGCTGTCGAGCAGCGCCTCGGCGGCATCGCCGCGCAGCACCAGCCTCAGCTTCCAGGCGAGGTTGACGGCATCGCGGATGCCGGCGCAGAGCCCCTGCCCGAGGAACGGCGGCGTCTGGTGCACGGCATCGCCCATCAGGAGCACGCGGCGATCGCGCCAGCGCTGGCCGAGCAGCGCGTGGAAACGATAGACCGCCGAGCGCCAGATCGTGAGATCGGAGATGTCGGTGAAGCCCTGCAGCAACCGCACGACATTGTCAGGTGCGCCGGCCGCCTCCGGATCCTCGCCCGGCAGCAGCTTGATCTCCCAGCGCCGCAGATTGCGCGGGCCCGGCACGAAGGTGCCAGGGCGCGACGGCCAGCAATACTGAAAGCTCCTGGCCGGCCGCTTGGCGGGATCGCTGGTCAGCGTATCCACCACCATCCACCATTCATCGAAGGCAAGGTCGTCGAGGCCGATGCCGAGCTGCTTGCGGACAAAGCTGTTGGCGCCGTCGCAGCCGACCAGATAGCGCGCGCGGATCAGGAACTCCTCGCCTCGCTCGCGACGCGCGGTCAACGTCACCGCGCACTCGTCCTGCTCGAGCGCCACGCCGGCGGTCGCAAGGAAAACGTCAACACGCGGATATTCGGCGAGCTTGTCGCGCAGCGCCTGCTCGACGTCGGGCTGCACGAAGGTCACGTTCGGGATCCAGCCGAGCGGAAACGGCGGCGGCATCGGGTCGAAGATCTTGATGATCTCGCCGTCGACACCGAGATAATGCGAGCCGTTATGCGGGGCGATCGCCTGCTCCATGAAATCGCCGAGCCCGATCGCCTGCAGCACACGCAGCGCCTCGTGATCGAGCGTGATCGCGCGCGGCTTGTCGTAGATATCCGCGGCGCGCTCGACGACGGCGACGCGCAAGCCAGACGTCGCCAGCAGATTGGCGAAGATGGCGCCGACCGGCCCGAGGCCGACGATTGCCACATCATAGGTGGGATTTGCGACCGACATCGACATGCTACTTCGCGAGGTAGCTCTCGAGCGTCAGCGGCCTCGGCTTCATTTGCGGCTCGCGGATCGGAACATCGGCAAACGGCGTCGCCTCCTCGAACCAGGCCTGCCGCGCCGGCAGTCCCCATGGAAACGAGATCTTGTGGTCGGACGGATCCCAGCCGATCGGCTCGTTCTCGATGTCCATGATCTGGTAGTGGGTGTTGAACAGCTCGACGCGGTGCCCGTCGGGATCGCGCATGTAGACATACATCGCGTGTCCCGGCCCGTGCCGCCCCGGGCCGCGTTCGACGGCCGCGCCATAGCCGAGCTCGCCGGCGAGATCGCAGGCGTTCAGCAGATGATGGACCTCGGGCGCGAGAAACGCGAAATGATGCAGCCGCGGTCCGGCGCCGTTGAAGAACACGATGTCGTGCGGATTGCCCTTGCGCTGCAGGAATACGCCGCGCAGATCGAAGGTGCCGGCCGGCGCGATATACTCGCTGAGCCGGAAGCCTGCCGCGGTGTAGAACTCGCACGTCTTGCGCACGTCGGGCGTCAGCACCTGATAGTGATCGAGCCGCAGCGCCGAGCCGCCGGCATGGCGGCTGAATTGGGTGATCATGCGCGGCTCGACCGGCATGGTCGCACAGAACTCCAGCGGCGTGCCGGCCGGATCGGTCGCCTGCAGCGTGCGGCCCTGGTGCGGCACCTCGGCCCAGGCGGCGCGGCAGCCATGCGCTTCGAAGAAAGCCTTGAGCCGGTCGAGGTCGTCGTCCCTGAACACCCGCAGGCCGAGCCGCGCGCAGACGGCGCCCTCGCCCCGGCGCAACACAAGGCTGTGATGACAGGCCTCCTCGATGCCGCGGAAGTAGAGCGCATCTCCCTGCTCCGCGGTCAGGATCAGCCCGATCACCTTTTCGTAAAACTGCCGGCTCGCCGCGAGGTCGCGGACGGTTAGGACGATGTGGCTCGCCCGCGTGATACGAAACCCGGGATCATGGTTCGTGGTCGGCAAGCTCATGTGCACCTTCTGGTTTTGCCGTTCGCGGGAACCCAACTCATTGCGAAAAACCGGCAAGCGATCAAGCAGCGTGCTGGGCAAACTCTGCCGGTCCGTGACGTCGCGTCACGCATTTGTATCGATTCGTTAGCAATGCCCGCCGGTGGAACCGAAACGTGAGCCCACCGTGGCACGGTCTGTTCCAATAGTTCATAGTTTGTCAAAGGTTTGCAGAGAATTCTTCGGCGCTGCGCCATGGCCAACCGCGCAGGCGACGTCGTGACGCGCAGGCAACGTAGTGAGATGCGTACCTATCTCAGATCATATTTCGCGGCCCTGTTCGCGGGTGACCTCGCGGCCTTCGGCGCACCACCGACGGATGAAGCGCTTGCCGGCCACATCCGCGCCGAGCAGGTGTCGCTCGTGCTCGGCTATTCCTTCGGCATCATGCTGGCCAACGCCTGCAACGCGCTGGTGCTGGCAGCTGCGTTGTGGCAATCGCCCGATTGGATCTTTGCGCTGGTGTGGGCTGCAGCCGTCAGCGGCGCGGCGTTGTTCTTCGGCCTGCAGGCGCGCGCGTCGCGCCGCATCGCCAAACCGCAATTCGTCTCGCGCCGAACCATGTACCGGCTGGTGCGCAATGCGCTGGCGCTGGGGACCGCCTGGGGCGTCGTCCCGGTCGCGTTCTTCGCGAACGCATCGAGCGGCGCGCAACTGGTGATCACGTGTCTTTGCGCGGGAATGCTGGCCGGCGGCGCCTTCGCCTTCTCCACCATCCCGATCGCCGCGATTGCGTTCACCGCGCCGATCTTCGTCGGCACCGCGATCTGCCTCGGCCGCGACGGCGATTTCATCTATCTCCTGATGGCGGTCCTCGTGCTGGTCTACGGCTCCGTGCTGCTGCGCGGCGTCTTCGTCAATGCGTTCGAGTTCCGCCGGCGGATCATCGCCCAGCATGAGGCCGAGCGGACGGTGCGGCAGGATCCGCTGACGCATCTGCCGAACCGCGTCGCCTTCAACGAGGCGCTCAACGGCGCGCTGAACCGCCTGTCGCGCTCGGGCGAGGAATTCGCCGTGCTGCTGCTCGATCTCGATCGCTTCAAGGAGGTCAACGACAGGTTCGGCCGTCCGGCAGGCGACGAATTCCTGGTGCAGGTCGCGGCCCGGTTGCAGCGCTGCACGCGCGCGGCCGAGCATGTCGCGCGGATCGGCGGCGACGAGTTCGCGCTGATCATGTCCAATCTGACCCGGCCCGAGGACGTGCTCGCGATCGCCGAACGGTTCGTCGCGGCCTTCGCCGATCCATTCCCGATCGACGGTTTCGAGATATCAAGCGCAATCAGCATCGGCATCGTGCTCGCGCCGCGGGACGGCAACACATCGCACGATCTGCTCAAGCATGTCGACATTGCGCTCTACCGCGCGAAGAAGTCCGGCCCCGGCACGATCTGCTTTTTCGAGGCGAGCGACGACCAATCGGCGCGCGACCGCCGCGCATTGCAGCGCGATCTGGAACAGGCGATCCAGGAGAACCAGCTGTTTCTCGTCTACCAGCCGTTCCTCGACATCCGCAAAGGCCGCATCACCGGCTTCGAGGCGCTGTTGCGCTGGCAGCATCCGGTGCGCGGCCTGATCCCGCCGAGCGTGTTCATTCCGATCGCCGAGGAGAGCGGACTGATCCACCAGCTCGGCGAGTGGGTGATCCGTCACGCCTGCGCGATGCTGTCGCGCTGGCCTGATGACATCAGGATCGCGGTGAATTTCTCCGCGGTCCAGTTCCAGAACGTCGGCATCCTGCAGACCATCGTCGAGGCGCTCGCCGAGGCGAACGTCGCGCCTGACAGGCTCGAGATCGAGATCACCGAGTCGATGCTGATCTCGAAATACGGATCGGCGCAAGCGATCCTGAACGGCCTGCTGGAGCTTGGGCTAACGGTCGCGCTCGACGATTTCGGCACCGGCTTCTCGTCGCTGACCTATCTGCGCAAGCTGCCGTTCAGCCGCATCAAGATCGATCAATCCTTTATCCGGGACATGCTGACCCAGCCGGATTGCGCGGCAATCGTCAAATCGGTGATCGGCCTCGCGCAAGACCTGCAGATCGGCGTCGTGGCCGAGGGCGTCGAGACCGCCGATCAGCTCGAATATCTGCGCCAGACCAGCTGCGACGAGGTGCAGGGCTATCTGATCGGCCGGCCGATGTCGGGCGGCGACATCTCCGCGCTGCTCGATCACAATCCGAAGCATTCGGTGCACGCCGCGTAGCGCCGATCGCGCGCGTCAGGGCGTGTCGGCGCGATGCAGGGTGTCCACCGTGATGGTGCCCCGCGCACGCGAAACGCAAGCGCAGATCTTGCGGCTTTCCCGTTTCTGGTGCTCGCTGAAGAACACATCGCGATGGTCGATCTCGCCGTCGACATCGACCACGTCGAGCGCGCAGACGCCGCACTCGCCACGCCGGCAATCGCTCATCACCTCATGGCCGGCTTCGTTGAGCACGTCCAGCATCGAGCGGTCACGCGGGATGACGAACTCGGTGCCCTCACCCTTGAGCCGCACGCGAAACGCCTCGGTCGGCAGCAGCCCGCTCGATCCGAAGGTCTCGTAACGAAGATCAATCATCGGGTGGCCGGACGCTTCCCAGGCGCGGCGTGCTGCATCGAGCATCCGCATCGGGCCGCAGAACAGCGTCATCGTGCCCTGCGGCAGGTTTGCGAAGACGCCCTCGAGGTCGAGCCGCTTGTCCTCGTCACCGGCGTGGACGATGAGGCGGTCGCCGAGCAGGCGTTCGAGCCTATCGAGGTAGGCCGCGTCGCTGCGCGTACGTACGGCATAATGCAGCGTCACGCCGGCATCACGGCGGGCCAGCACCTGCGCCGCACCGACGATCGGCGTGATGCCGATGCCGCCTGCGTTCAGGCAGAATTGCCGCCGCGTCCAGTCGAGCTGCACCAGCGAGGTCGGCAGCGTAATGTTGAGCCGCGCCCCCGGCCCGAGCGACCACATATAGTGCGAGCCGCCGCGGGAATCCGGCGCGCGTCGCACCGCGATCCGGAATCCCTGCGGATCGACCTCGCCGACCAGCGAATAGGAGCGGGTTTGCGGCTGGCCGTCGATGGTGACGCCGACATCGATATGACTGCCGACGGGATAGGGCGCGCCGGCAAAACCGTCGGGCCGCAGCAGGAATTCGCGGATGCCGGGCGTGAGGTCGCGCGTTGCCAGCAAGGTGGCCGACGTCCAGGTTTCGATGAATCGCATGGCGCGCTCCCTTCAGCCGGCCGTGATCAGCGCCAGCGCCGGCAGCAGATCGAGATGCGTACGGTTGCGCAGCGCCAGCCGCAGATTGCGCGCCGCAAGCCGGGCGTGCTCGCGCATGATCGCTTCGGCGCGCGCGCCCTCGCGGTTCTCGATGGCGTCGACCACGACGCGGTGATGGTCCTGCCCGATCAGCAGGATCTGGCGCGCCTCGGGCAGGGCCGATTGCGCCATCACGAAGCCGCTCGGCGAGGCGAACGGCAGCGCCGAGGCGCGGTCGATCTGCCGGATCAGCGGCGGACTGCGCGACAGCTCGGTGAGCAGCGCGTGGAAGCGCGCGTTGAGCGCGACATAGGACGAAAACGCTTCCACCGAGATCGGATCCTGCCGCACCAGGCCGTCGATCTCGTTGAGGCATTCCTTCAACGGCTCGAGATCGCGCGACGACACGCCGCGCTCGGCGGCAAAGCGCGCAGCCAACCCCTCCAGCGTGCCGCGCAGCTCGATCGAATCGAGAATGTCGCGCTCGGAGAATGCCTTGACCATGAAGCCGCCGGACGGGATCGCCTCCAGCAGGCCTTCCTCCTCGAGCCGGACCAGCGCCATCCGCACCGGCGTGCGCGATACCCCGGTGATCTCGACCGCCTGCAGCTCGGAGATGCGCTCGCCCGGCCGCAGCCGGCCGGAGAGAACGAGGTCACGCAGCGCAAGCTGCGCCCGCACGGTCTGCGACACGGAGCGATCTGATTCGCGTTCCGCCATGCCGCCTACTCCGCAGCCTGCAGCTGCGGCGGATTCTCCTTCGCCACCATGCGGTCGATGACGCGCCGCGCCCACATCGCGCCGGCATCGATGTTGAGGTTGTAGAACACGCGGTCCGGATTCTCGTCCATCGCGCGCTGCTGCGCTTCCAGGATGATCTCGTCCTCGCGGAAGATGCCGGCGACGCCGTCGCGGATTTCGCTGGTCAAACGCTGCTCGGTGATGCGGTGATTGCGGACGAAGGCCCAGAAGTAATGGCAAGTCTTCTCGGTCTCCGGCGTGATGGTGTTGAGCACATAGCCGTTGACGCCCTGCGAGCGATCGCCCTCCGGCGCGCCCGATCCGGCCGGCGCGACGCCGACGTCGATATTGACGGTGCACGGCGCCTCGAAGCGGATGATCTGCCAGCGATCGACCGGGCCCGGCTTCTGCAACTGCTTCGCCCAGAACGGCGGCGCCTCGATGCCCTGCATCCAGCGCGTCACGGTGACGGTCTTCTCGCCATGGGTGACGTCGAACGGCGCTTCGGCGACCGCATCATTGCCGATGCTCGAGCCATGCACGAAGGTCTCGTGCGTCAGGTCCATCAGATTGTCGACGACGAGCCGGTAGTCGCATTTGACGTGAATGGTCTTGCCGTCGCCGGCCCAGGCCGGATCGTGATTCCAGTGCATGTCGGGCACCAGCGCCGGATCGGCCAGCGCGGGATCGCCCATCCAGAGCCAGATGAAGCGGTGACGCTCGACGACAGGATAGGCGCGCACGCAGGCCGACGGATTGATCGTCTCCTGCGAGGGCATGAACGTGCAGCGGCCCTGCGCATTGTATTTCAGGCCGTGATAACCGCAGACCACGGTGTCGCCGTCGAGCCGGCCCTTGGAGAGCGGCACCAGCCGATGCCAGCAGGCATCCTCGAGCGCCACCACCTCGCCGTCGCCCTTCCGGTACATCACGACATGCTTGCCGCAGATCGTCCGCGGCAGCAGCGCGTGCTTGATCTCGGCATCCCAGCCGGCCGCGTACCAGGCGTTCATGGGAAAGGGTTTTGGCATTGTTCGCCCTCTCAGCATCTCCTCGGATACTGTATGTATACACCATCTCTCACTATGACGCAAATTACGGTATTATAATACGTCAAATACGCACTTACGTATACAACACTGAACGCTGGGAGGTATGAGAGCTTTGCCTGAACGTTCCATCACGCCCACGGCGTATCGCCCGGCGCATTCGCGCCGGAGGCCAGGAGACACTCTGAAGGTTGATGGACTTGATGCGCCGAACAGCGCCGGCGCGCCGCTTCAGGAATTCGACGCCGAGCGGGTCGAGGCCGACTGGACATCCTTGATGTTGATGACGACGGCGATGCGCTTGATCATGCCGCTGCGGTAGGCTTGCAGGAATTTGTCGTAGTGCTTGACCGAGATGCAGCCGTTGGAGTCGCCGTTCGGCCCGAGCATGTAGCTGTGGACCAGCAGGCCGACGCGCCCGAACGTATCGCTGCCATCGACCGGGGTCATGCGCAGCGCGGGCACGCCGTGGAACAGCTTTTCGCGCGGCTTCATCTCATAGATGCCGGGCGGCGTTGCACCGGCGTTGCGGGCGTTCACATGCGCCGGATCGTCGAGCAGGTTGCCGAGCCCCGAATGCGCTTCGAACTTGGTGCCGTCGGGCATGTACACGATGCGGCCGGTGATGTCGTAGACCGCCGTGCTGCTGTCATAACCGAGCTTGCCGAGATCGGGGCTCGGGCCGGACAACAGGCCGTCATTCGGATCGACCGAGGCGAGCTGCAATTTGCCCGGCATCATGTCGGCGATCTTCTGCAGGAAGGTCCGGTTGTCGCCCTGCTGCACCGGCGCCTGCGGCGGCAGCGGCTGATCGTTGCGCGCGAGCAGGTTGGCCTCGGCCGGGCGCGACCGCGGCATCGGCACCGCGGGCGTCGTCGTCACCGTGGTCGTTGCGGCGACCGACGCCGTCGCCGGCTCGCTGCTGCTCGGCAATTCGGTCTGCGTGTCACGCAGCTGACCAGACAGCGCGTCCTCGATCTGACCGAACTCGGAATTGAAATCGCCGCGGCTCGAACGGAACCCGCGGCGCAGAGGATAATAGAGCGAAGCCGTGTTGATGGTGGAGCGAGAGCCGAAGCGGTCGTCGAAATTCAACGAGGCGGTGGTATTGGCGAGTGCCGGTCCATGCAGCCATGCGGTCGGGTCGATGCCGACCATCCAGGCGGCAAGGCCAGACGACAGGACGAGCGCGCTCACGGCGAACGCCGTGCTGCCCACCAGAGACATGCCGCGGCTTGACCTACGCCCGGCAGCTTTCGTCGTACGTTGACCCATCATCCCCAAGTTCGGTGTTCTGGGGCCTGTTAGCCGGCCCACGTGGGATTCACCGATCACTCATCATATCAGGGAATTAGAGTAAGGCATAATCGAGACGGAGCGGGCAACGACAGGATTTTTAAACGTTTTTCGGATGGAAAGTGCCGGAGAATCAGCCTTGGACAGGCTGAAGCAGCCAAAAAAGTCCCGATTCGGGACAATTTCGGCGACTCAGGCGATCTTTTCTTCCCGAAGGGTCAGCACCGGGACCGGCTTGCCGATCGCGTAACCCTGGACGTAGTCGACCCCGATCTGGCGCAGCTCGTCCAGGATCGCGAGGCTCTCGACGAACTCCGCGACCACCTGCTTCTGCATGATCTTGGCGGTCTTGGTGATCATCTCGACCATCGCGCGATCGACCTTGCTGTTCAGGATCTCCTTCACGAACGAACCGTCGATCTTGATGATGTCGACCGGCAGGTGTTTCAGATAGGCGATCGAGGACATGCCGGTGCCGAAATCGTCGAGCGAGAAGCTGCAGCCGATCTCGCGCAACCGCGCGATGAATTTCTGCGCTTCGTCGAGATTGGAGATCGCGCTGGTCTCGGTGATCTCGAAACAGACCAGCGCCGGCGGGACGTCGTGCTGCGTGAACAGCCCGGCGACGAAGTCGACGAAGTCACTGTCACCGATGGTGGTGCCGGACAGGTTGATGGCGTAGCTGGCGATCTTGCGTGGATGGTGCTTGCGCTCGGCGATGATCTCGAAGGCGCGGCGCACCACCCAGCGGTCGATCAGCGGCATCAGTCCGTAACGCTCGGCGGCGGGCAGGAAGCTGCCGGGCGGCACCAGGGCGCCGTTCTCGTCGCGCAGGCGCAGCAGCAGCTCGCGCCGGTCGTTGCCCCTCAGCACGCCGTTCACCGGGCGGATCTCCTGCTCGTAAAGGCAGAAGCGGCCCTCGTCCAATCCCTTGCGGATGCGATTGACCCAGCTCATCTCGGCAACCCGCACCGCCATGCCGGTATCGGACGGGCGGTGCTCCTGGACGCGGTTGCGTCCCTTGTCCTTGGCGAGGAAGCAGGCGACGTCGGCAAGCCGTAGCGCATCCTGCACGCCGGCGCTGTCGGCAAGCCCGACCAGGCCGATGCTCGCGCTGATCCTGAAGCTCGAGCCCTCGTGGATGAAGTTCGACTGCTCGACCACCGCCCTGATCCGCTCTGCGACATCGGCAGCAACGTCGTGCGTGGCGGAGCCGTCGTCGCGCAGCAGAATGCCGAATTCGTCGCCGCCGAGACGCGCAACCAGCCCGCTGTCGCCAACCTCGGCGGTCAGCAACCGCGCCACCTGTCTCAGCAGCCGATCGCCGGCCATGTGACCGCAGGTGTCGTTGACGATCTTGAACTGGTCGAGGTCGATCAGCATCAGGTCGGCGCCCGTGCCGTCCGCGCCCGACATCGCCTTGTGCAGCTCGAACTCGAACTGCCGCCGGTTCGCAAGGCCGGTGAGCGCATCATGGGAGGCGGCCCACGCCAATTCCTCGACCAGCCGCCGCTCGGCGGTCATGTCGTGAATGATCATGACACGGCCGGACGGTTCGCCTTCATGCACGATCGGGGTCTCGACCACCGAGACCGGCACGCTGGAATGATCCGGCCGCACCAGCAGCCGCTGCTGCGGCCGGCTTTCGTCATCGTCATCCGCGCTCTGGAACGACCCGCGCACCGGCTGCTCGGCGATGTTGAACAGCGATGAAAGCTGCCATCCGGTCACGTCTTGCCCCGCCGCTATCAGCCGCTGCGCGGCGGCGTTCATGTAGCCGACGCGATCGTCCTGCGTGGTCACGATGACAGCATCGCCGATCGAGGCCAACGTGAGCTGGGCGCGCTCCTTCTCGACGGCGAGCGCGGTCTCGGCAAGCCAGCGCCGCCACAGCATCCGCCGCGTGTGGAACAGCACGATGCCGGCAAGGCAGGCCGCGATCACGAGATTGACCAGCAGCAGCAGTGCGGAGACCTGACGCGACGCCTTGCCCAATTCATCCGAGAAATCGACGGCAAGCGTGCTCATTGCGGCATCGACCGCGCCGATCCGCTCGGCCCAGTGCTTGATGGCCGCAGCCGAGGGATCATGCAGCGCGACGTCGTTGGCGGCCTCGTTCCTGATCTCGATCAATTGATCGAGCAGCGCATCCGAATTCCGCCACGCCGTCACCGCGCCGGCCACGTGGTGCATCTTGCGGAAATATTTGAACAGCCAGATCAGGCCGCCGATGTCGTCATCATGATTGCCCGCTTTGGCGAAACCGGCGCGGGCCACGGCATCGTTATTGCCCGGCGATTCCAGCGCGCGCCGCGCCGTGCGATCGGCCAGCGGCACCGCGATCGCGGCGTCGAACTTCCGCAAATAGAGCGGCGCACCGGTGCTGACATAGGTCTGGAGGTAGTGAATGGCGTCCTTCTGGCCCTTCGACCACATGCTTTCGCCCGCCACATAGGCCCTGACCGCGGACATCACCTGCAGGCTGCCTGCCGACAGGCCGCCCAGCAGCAGCACGATCGCCAGCAGAGGGCCGACGACCCGCCACAGCGCCCAGCTTCGGAACGAAAAGAACATGCCCAATGCGCCCAACCCTGAAATAGCCGGGTCAGCCTAGGAACGGCGACTTAACCTCACGTTGCAAAACGCGATGAGTTTGAAACGACTTGGTTGCAATTGAATTGCGTCAAACTTTACGGATCCGGCCGACCGGGCCGGCAGCGCTCACGGACGCAATGTCGGCGACGTATTCGGCGCCGGCGCCAGCTCCATCTCGGCCTCTTCGGGCAATTTGTCGGCATGGACGGCGAGCGGCGTGCCGATCCAGAGCGGATCGTCGCGATGATCGCGGCGCGGATTGGTCGTGTTGGGATGGACCAGGATGCTCAGGCTGCCGTGGTTGAGCATCAGCCACGGCACCAGGGTCGGAAACAGCTCGGCCGCAAACGCTACCTGATACATCGCCTGATCATGCGGGCCGACCTTGACGTCGTGCCAACGCCCAAGCGTGACCAGGAAACGCTCGCCCATCCAGTTGCGCAGGCGATCGGCGTCGCCCCGGCTGGTTGCGGGATCGTAATAGACATGGGCGTGATAGCTCGCGATCTCGCCGATCGTCCGTGGCGCGTCCGTCATCTCATCTCTCCTTCTGCGGCTATCACCTGCGCCGCAGCACACTGAACTGGAACGACTGCGTCGCGCCCCAGGGCGTGACGTGCCGGTGCGCCTCATGCGCGATCAATTCGAATGCCGGACCGATGGTCCGGCCGAGCGTTGCGGGATCATAGCGCTGCACCGGCAGCCCGCTGCATTTCTCCGGACCATCCAGCGCGAAGGTGCCGATCACAGCGTGGCCGCCTGCCCTGACGCCGCGATGCAGCCGGTCGAGATAGGCCGCGCGATCCCCTTCCTCGACCAGGAAATGAAACGCCGCACGATCGTGCCAGATGTCGAAGGCCCGCGGCGGCTGCCAGACCGTCGCATCATCGGCGACCCAGCGCACCGCTTCGCCTGAAGCGCCGATGCGCTTCCGCGCGCTCGCCAGCGCCGCCTCGGAGAGATCGAGCACGGTCAGATCGTGAAAGCCGCTCGTCAGCAGCGCATCGACGAGGCGCGAGGCCCCGCCGCCGATGTCGATGATCGACGCGTCGCGGCTCGGCGCCACGGATTCGATCAGGCGTAGCGAAGGCTGCGGATCGGCTTGCGACCAGCTCACCTGCTGCTCGCCCTTGGTCAGATAGACGGCCTGCCAATGCGATTGACGATCAGACGCGGTCATGGCGATACGTCCCGAAAGCGGCGGCAACCTGCGTTGCGTGCGGTTAACCATGAGCTAGGCGCGGCACGATCCCGCGTCAACCGGCGGCAGCCGGCACGCACGGCCGCATGGCGGCAAATGCCGCATTTGCATCGCCGCATTTTCCATCTAACCTCATCGGCAGGTTGAGATCGGGGCGCCCGGGGATGGCCAATTTCGGCTGGACACGCGTCAACAAGCCTGCACAAGCGGAGGATGCCGCCAGCGACTTGCGCGGCCTCACCGACCCCAGTGCGTTCCTTGCCGCGCTCGACAAGGTGGTGCCGCGCTATCTCGATCTCGCCGACAACGGCGTGCTGGTCTATCCGGCTTGCAAGCGCAAGTCCGGCGACCTGCTCGGCGACGCCAGGGCGATCTGGGAGCACACCCGCCTCGAAGCGATGCGCTATGTCCCGATGGTGCCGCGGAAGGATACCGCGCTGCTGACCGATCCAGCCCGCCAGGCCGAGACGATCGATGCCTTCCTCCGCCAGCAGGCACACGACAAAACCGTGGTCGATTTCACGGGAACGGCGATCGAGGACTACGGCATCGCGATCTATGCGGCGCTGAACTGGCTGAACCATTGCGGCGCCATCGTGAATGCCGATCCGCAGAAATTCTCCGGCACACTGCGAAGCTTCCGCAAGGTCATGGTCGTCGCCCGGCAGTGGTGGGCGCTCGACGGCGCCGCAGAACGCTGCCGGCAGATGCTGGAGGCGCGCGAGCGGCCGCCGCTGGTGTTCTTCCTGCTGTGGGCCGAATGCACCAACCTGGCACGCGAGATTGCGATCGCGGCGGCCGGTGCGACTGCTGCCGAGGACAGCATCGCGCGCATGCGCGCAGCCGACGATCCGGAACAGCTGACGTAGCGAAGAGGCCTGTGCTGTCCTGGTTAGGACGCTCGCTATGGGGAATTAGGACACCCGTTAAGCATGCGGGAAAAAAGCTGCAAATGATTTACGTTTGATTCACATACTTTAATTGACTGGCTCAGGCTTTGATTCGATCATTCAAACACTGGGCAGGCTGTTTCATTAAGATCAATTTACAAGCCCAGAAGGGGCCGTCTATTACCCGACAAGCGGCGGTTCGGCGTGAGAATGGGAATAAAGAACGGCCCCGGCGATGAAGCTTCGCTGGGGCCGTTTCTTCACCAGCGGTTTTAGGTCGCGCTCACTGCCATGCCTATGTGGATGCGGGAACGGTTATCCGGCCGCATACAAGTCCCATGTTCGATCAGATCGACGCTCTAGGCGCGGCCTACATCCTCATGTCCTAAAGCCACCTCTTGGATGACGCGTAAACTTGGCCCCAGCTTGCGCCCCCTCGCTGGGGTCGACGAATCTAAAAGTGAAAGAGGCCGCCACTGAGCGGCCTCACCGTAGACCAATCCGAGCCACGGCCATCCAATACGGACAGCACCAAGAAGCCGACGGAGCCCGGCCGTCAGGCGACGGGATCCGCGTCAGCGAACACCACCTGCAGTTCCTTGGACTTGCGCGCGATCAGGCGGCCAAGATCGCCCTGCTTGTAGCTCTCGACGAACTTGATGGCGAAGCCGTTCGGCAGATGCCGGATCACGCGCCCGACGCAGGCTCCAATCGCCAGCGGCATGCCTATCGGCGGCTGCACCTCGGAGGACACCGCGGCCCCCGACAGCGACATATCGATGATGAAGCAGCTCTGCACGGTGCCGTCCGCCAGCGTCAGCATCGCATGCGGCGCGACCGGAACGAAACGCGGATTGTTGCGCGCCTCGCGGACGCTCGGATCCTTCTGCTTCTTCTCGATCCAGGTCAGCTTGTCGGCGAACTTCTCGCGCCTTGCATGCGTCATCTCGAGCTCGAGCAGGAAGCTGCCGCTCATCGTGTCGGTGATGCAGCCCTCGAACTTGCCGAACTCCTCGAAATACGAGGTCAGCCGGTCGCCGATCTTGCCGACCACGGGCACGTCCACGATCATGCGGAACGGCGAGACGCGCGTGGTGCGGCAGGCGAAGGTGCGGAGCTTGCCCTGCGCATCGTACCAGTTCGGCAGCGTGTAGCTGCCGTTGACCGTGATCCTGACCGCGCGTTGCTTGAGGAACTTTTCGACAGACACGACTGGACCTCGCCCGAGGCGATGTGAGTGCACGGAGGTCGGGGCTGACCGGCATCCCGGGTCGGTCTGGTGGTGGGGACATCCGCTACCGACGCGATGGCAGCGGGAAGGCTGCGGCATGCGTCCCAGCGCGCCGCGGGAGGTCCCTGGCGCGCAGGTGCGTACAGTCGTACCGTCGAAAAACCAGGAAAAAGTTAAACCGGGACAGAGCGCGGGCGGCGCACTCTATGGCGCAACCCTTACGCGGCAGTTTATTTTGCGAGCCGTACAACTACCGGGAGAGTTGCCGCACGCCGATGCAATCGCGCCGTGCCCTAAACCGCCTGCTCCGGCTTGCGGCCGGATGCTAGGCTCGGCGGAAATCAGAAGCGGACCTCACATGCCAAACATCTCGGACAAATCGCTTGCCGACGGCAAGATCCTGCAAAGCGTGGTCGACGGCGTCGGCGTCATCACCTTCAACAATCCCGGCAAGCGCAATGCGATGTCGCTGGAGATGTGGGAAGGGCTCGGCGAGGCGCTGGTCGCGCTGCGCGACGATCCGGCCGTCCGCGTCGTGATCCTGGTCGGCGCCGGCGACAAAGCCTTCGTGTCGGGCGCCGATATCAGCCAGTTCGAGAAGACGAGACACAACGCCGAGGCCTCCGAGGAATATTCACGGCGCAGCGCCGCCCAGCGCGCCCTGCTCGCGGACTACCCGAAGCCGACGATTGCCTGCATCCGCGGCTTCTGCCTCGGCGGCGGCATGCAGGTCGCGATGCTGACCGATATCCGCATCTCCGGCGCCAGCGGCCAGTTCGGCATTCCCGCCGCCAAGCTCGGCATCGCATACGGCTATGACGGGCTGCGCCATCTGGTGTCGCTGGTCGGCCCGTCCTGGGCGCGGCTGATCATGTATACCGGCATGCGGATCGATTCCGCGGAAGCGCTGCGGATCGGCCTCGTCGATCGCGTGCTGCCGGATGCCGAGCTTTGGGATGCGACCATGGAAATCGCACGGACCATTTCCGGCAACGCGCCGCTGGCGATCAAGGCCGCCAAGATCACCATCGCGCAGGTGCTGAAGGATCCCGCCGATCGCGACATGGCCGCGATCAAGCAGATCGGCATCGAATGCATGGACAGCGCGGATTTCCGCGAAGGCCGCAACGCCTTCATGGAAAAGCGCAAGCCGCAGTTCAAGGGCCGCTAGCTATACGGTGGCGGCCGTGGCCTGGCTACGCGCTGGCACCGGATCGGAGCGCACGATCCTGCTACCACGCAACAAGCTGTCATCGCCCGGCTTGACCGGGCGATCCAGTATTCCAGAGACGAATGTTATTGAACCGAGAAGCCGCGGCGTACTGGATCGCCCGGTTGAACCGGGCGACGACAGGTGCGGATGCGGGGACGTCGCCTGCACGATTTCGGAATATTAGAAGAATAACCCTGAGTTGCCCGACGCGTCAAGTCGAATTGGTCGATCGCTGGCCGCTGCTTTGCATGGGGTTGTTTTCGATATTTTGGCAACACCCTACTTCTTGTCGTGGACCGGCACGGTGTAATTGAGGATCAACCGCCCGCCGTCGGGATAGATGGTCTGGCCGGTGATGTAGGAGGCATCGTCGCTGGCAAGGAATGCCACGACCGAGGCGACCTCACTCGGCTCACCGCAGCGGCCGGCCGGCGTGCGCGACAGCACGCTGCGCCGCGCGTCCTCCGATGAGAAGATCGCGGTTGCCACCATCTCGGTCAGGATCGTGCCGGGCCCGACCGCCACGACGCGAATGCCGTGCGGCGCCAGCGCCACGGCGGCCACCGAGGTGAGCTGCTTCATCGCGCCCTTGGACATCGCGTAGGTCGCAAGCGAGGGGATCGCGAGCAGCGCATTGACCGAGGACATGTTGACGACGACGCCGCCACCGCCCTGCGCGATCATCTGGCGCGCCGCGGCCTGCACGCCGAAGAATGCGCCCTTCAGGTTGATCCCCATCACGTCGTCGAACTCGGCCTCGGTGATGTCGAGGAAGTCGCGGTTGCGCGCGACGCCCGCATTGTTGACCATGACGTCGAGCCGGCCGAACTCCTTCACCGCCGTGGCAACGATGCGATCGACATCGGCGCGCTTGCTGACGTCGGCTTCGACGGCCCGCAACTGATCGACATGTCCGAGTTCCTGGGCGGTGTGGACCAGCCCGGCGGCATCGACGTCCGAGATGATGACCCTGGCGCCATCGGACAGGAAGCGCGCGGCGCAGGCCTTGCCGATGCCGCGCGCCGCCCCGGTGATGGCGACGACCTTGCCGGAATTCTTCATGGGAGTGCCTCCAGAGCAAAACTGTTTACGGAGCAATAGCGCATTGCGCGGCGGCAGGGAACGCGGCGAATTCTCCGCGCGACGCGTCAGGACTTGATGCGCGCGAGAATCCGGTCGGCCTCGGTCCGCCAATCGGCGCTGCGGGCGAAATCCGCAGTGCCCTTACGTCCGAACACGCCCTCGTCCGCCAGATCGGCGATCCAGCCTTGCCGCTCGGCGGTCCCGGACGCGGACCATGGCGTCAGCCCGGCCTCGCGCACGGTCTCCGCCACCTCGCGCACTTCCTCGACGCGCCGCCGGCCGTGCTCGATCACCCGCTGGAAGAAATAGGCGCCCTGCTTCTCCCAGTCGATGCCAGGGAAGGTCTCCTTGAGCGAGGCCAGCACGGCGTCCTCGACGCCGTAGGCGCGCGCGGTGGTGAAGCTCTCGATCACCATCGCCTCCAGGCCCTTGATCATGATGCTGCGGCACATCTTGACCGCCGAGGACACGCCAAGCTCGTCGCTCGCAACCCTTGCCGCGAAGCCGAGCGCGACCAATAGCGGCGCCAGCTCCCGCGCGCCCTGGCCGCCGAGCAACAGCGGCACCTTGATCCGGTACGGCGGCAGCGAGGTCATCACCGCGCCTTCGACATAGCGGCCGCCGGCGCCATCGATGTGCGCCGCCGCGCGTTGCTTGGCGCCGGGCGAGGCCGAGTTGAAATCGAGGAACCAGGCGCCCTTGCCGATTGCGGGCGCGCAGGCCTCGGCCACCGGCACCGCCTGGCTCGCCGTCACCGCCGAGATGACGAAATCGGCCCGCGCCGCGAGATCGGCATGCGATTCCGCAAGCACGACGCCGATCTCCGCCGCGTGTGCGCGCAGCGGCGTGCCCTGCCCGCGGTCGAGCTTGATGTCGTAGGCTGCGACCTTGATGCCCTGCTGGCGCAGATCTTCGGCCAGGATGCGGCCGACCTCGCCATAGCCGAGCATGCCGATCTGCCATTGCCGCGGATCGCTGGAGATGGTCATCAGTTCAAGTCCCGTGTTGTGTCGTCGAACAGCTCGTCGACCGTGACACGCCGGGGGATCAACGCCTGCTGGGCACAATAGTCGATCATCAGCTCGAGCGCCTTGCGGTTCGCCTCGACGCCGAACGGCAGCATGTCCGGCACGCCGGGCGAACCGGCCTTGGCCTTGCTGCGCTTGAAGAGATCGTAGAGGCTCCGCACCACATCGGGTCGCGACCTCGCGAGCCGCGTTGTCACCACCACCAGATGATTGACCGGCACGACGCCATGCCGCGCGTACCACCGCGCCGCCTCTGCGGCCGGATCGGCGAACAATGGCTTGAGTGCCGGGTCGCTCGAGGTCTCGCCCAGCACGGCGTCGAGCTCGCCATCCCTGAGCATCTGGATGATGCTGCTGCCCTTCAGGGCGCGCTGGGTGCGGTCGACATATTCGGCGACATGCGGGTCCTCGAAGGTCACCCAATTGATCCTGTCGAGGTTAACGCCATGGTCGTTGGCGAGGATGCCGCGTATCCACGCTCCGGTCGTGGTCGTGAACGAGCGGATGCCGACCCGCTTGCCTTCGAGATCGGCAGGCGCAAGCGTGCCGCGATCGGCACGATAGAGCGCATGGCCGTGCTGGAAGCGGCCGACCATCGCCGCCGGCAGCAGCACCAGCGGCTTGCCGTACGCGCGCGCCATCAGATAGGTCACGATCGCCATCTCGCAGACGTCGAACGCCTGCTCGCGCACCATCGGCTTGAACGCGGCATTGGTCGGCGTGAACTCGGTGAAGTCGAGGTCGAACAGCTCTGAGCTCAGCTCACCGCGCTTCACCGCCTGGATGTGCGGGTGATTGCCAAGCACCGTGCGCAACCGAAGCTTCTCCATGGCGACGAACTCCGCGGGGGTCAGGTCAGCGCTCGTCCTTGAGTGAAGCCCGGCGCCTTGCGCAGCGCGGGTGTCGCCGGATCGAGCGGCGCAGCTTGCAGCGCGGCGACCGTCGCACGCACCAGTTCCTCGATGGCATGGCCGGCATCGGTGCCGTCGGCGCTGCCGCGCGACAGGCGCGAGACGCGCTCCGGCGTCACCAGCGTGTAATAGAGCGCGCCGAGCAGGAAGTGGCCGCGCCAGACCAGGTCGGTCCGCGGAATGTGCGGCAGGCTGTCGTGGATCGCGTCGATGAAGGCATGGCTGGTGTCGTCAAAGGTCTGCGCGATGATCTTGCGCACCACCTCGTTGCCCTCGGCCGACATGATCGCGCGCAGCCGCGTGAACCGCGTCCCGCCGCCGGCGAGATCGCTGCCCGAGGTGAAGGCCGGCAGCACATAGGCACGCACGATCGCCTCCAGCCGGTCCTGCAGGTCGCGCACCCGCTGCGCCGCCGCCAGAAGCTCGGAGCGCCGTCGGTTCATCGGGCCGCAATGGCGCCGATAGATCTCGAGCAGCAGGCCGTCCTTGGTCTTGAAATGATAAGTCACGCTGCCGGGATTGGCGCCGGCGGCCTGCGCGATGTCGCGCACCGAGACGGCGTTGAAGCCGTAGGTCGAGAACAACTCCTCCGCCGCGGCGAGGATCGCCTCGCGCATGTTCGGCTTGCGGGTGCTGACGGCCTTCGCATCGGCCTTAACGTTGGACTTGGCGGGCTTGCGGACCATATTTGTACTATCGTCCAAATATTCAGGTCACGTCAACAAGGCGGCTGCAAGCCCGCGGTCAAGACAGTTTGACGTCAGGCTCGGCCCGGCCGCGTGCCGCGGCATCGAGCAGAAAGGTCTGGCCGTGACCGGGATCGGCCGCGCGCTGCGCTTCATCCATGTCCTGCCAGGCCGAGGTGACCAGCACGCGCGAGAAATCGCGGCCGACAAAGGCCGGGCAACTCGATTGCTTCGCCGGCACCTTCAGCGAGCGCAGATGCCGGCCGCTGGGATCGTAGACATCGACGCAGCCGCCGCCCCAGCGCGCATTCCAGATCATCCCGTCGGCGTCGACGATCGCGCCGTCGAGGCCGCCGACGCCTTGATGTCTGATCAGATCGATCGGCTCGCCGGTCGGCAATCCCGTTGCCGGATCGAGCGGCACGCGATGCAGGACGTTGGTCGCGGTGTCGGCGAAGTAGCCGACGTCGCCCGCGGGCGAAAAGCAGATCGCGTTCGGGATCGTGATCCCGGGATAAAGCCGCGTGATGCGGCCCCGATGCAGCGCATAGATTGCGCCGGCGCCCTGCTCGGCCTGGCGCCCCATGGTGCCGAGCCAGAAGGTGCCCGACGGATGCACGCGTGCATCGTTGGAGCGCGTCACCGGATTATCGGCCTCCAGCGCAGCGAACAGCTCCAGGCGTCCGCCGGCGACCTGCCGGACATAAAGTCCATCTTCGGTCAGGATCAACTGCCGCTCGCCATCGATCCGCGCCAACGCGCTCGCCATCTTCGGCAGCGCGTGAATGATTGTGCGGCCGTCTGCAAAGCGATGCTCGAACAGGCGACGCTCGCGGATGTCGAACCACCAGGCGGTATCGGTCGATGCGTCATAGGTCGGGCCCTCGCCGAGATGACAACGCTCGGCCGACAGCACGGATGTCGGTACTTCTTCCATCTGCGGCTCGGCGGCACGGTCGGTCATTGCGGCACTCACACGGTTGAAAAGCGATAGACGATACTGCGTCGATAGATCTGCCCGGGATCGAGCCGCGCCGACGGAAAGTCAGGCCGGTTCGGCGTATCCGGCCAGGCGTGCGGCTCGAGACACAGCGCGTCGGATTGCCGGTATAGCCGATCGCCCTTGCCGGCGGTGGAACCGTCGAGGAAGTTGCCGGAATAGAACTGCAATCCCGGCTGATCAGTGAACAGCTCCATCACGCGGCCGCTGTGCGGCGCCTCGAGGCGCGCGGAAAAACGAAGGCCCGTCCCCGAAGCCAGGCAGAAATTGTGGTCATAGCCGCGCCCGAGCCGCAGCTGCTCGTCATTCATCCTGATCCGCGCGCCGATCGCGGTGGGCTTGCGGAAGTCGAACGGCGTGCCATCAACCGGGCGCGGCCATTCCGGTAGCGGAATCGCCGTGGCATCCACCGCGAGAAAGTGGTCGGACGCGATCGTCAGCCGGTGATCGAGGATCTCCATGCCCGAGCGCGCGCCGTCGAGATTGAAGAAGCTGTGATTGGTGAGATTCACGTATGTCGGCCGGTCGGTCGTCGCCTCGTAGGTGATCGAGAGCTCCATTGAATCGCGGACGCGATAGGTCACCCGCGTCGCGAGCGTGCCCGGATAGCCCTCCTCGCCATGCGGGCTTTCGCGCTCCAGCACCAGCGTCGGCCCCGGTTCACCCGACAGTTCGACGATCCGCCACAGCTTGCGATCAAAGCCCTGCGGCCCGCCATGCAGCGCGTTGGGGCCGTTGTTGGCCTCGAGGTTCACCGTCTCGCCATCGAGCACGAAGCTCCCGCCGGCGATCCGGTTGGCATAGCGCCCGATCGTCGCGCCGAAGAATTTGCGCTGCGCGAGGTAACCGTCGAACTTGTCGTGGCCCAGCACGATGTCGTCGCAATGCCCGTCGCGATCGGGCGTTAGCAGGGCTTGCAGCGTGGCGCCGAAGGGAAGGATGGCGGCTTCAAAGCCGTGTTCCCCGCGCAACGTCACGCGTTCGACCACGGTGCCGTCGTGCAACTTGCCGAATGGCGCGCGAGCAATGCTGGCTGATGTCATTGTCAATCCTCGAACGCCTCGACGAGGCGCCGTCGCCCCAGCATGAAGCTATCAGCGGCGAGCCGCAAGGGTGCGAGGTCGACGTCGGATTTTCCGTCCGACGTCAGCGCGACAAAACGGCGGTACAGCGCCGGATATTCCTCGTCGGTGGCATCGACCATCAACCTGTTGCCATCGCGCAGCTGCCGTCCGCCTTTCGACAGCGTCACGGGCCCGGTCTCGGTCTCGCACAGGATGTCCCAGCTCGGCGCTCCGCTCTGGCGAAAATCGAATTCGGCGTGGATCGGCAAGCCGTTCGCATCGGACAGTTCGATGGTGGCTGCAATCGGCGTCTCCCGATTGGCTGGAAAGTCCAGCACCGCACTTTTGACAAAGACCTGACACGGCAGTATCTCGGTCAGGATCGACAGCGCGTTGATGCCGGGATCGAACACGCCGAAGCCACCCGCCTCGAAGATCCAGGTCTGGCCGGGATGCCAGACACGGACGTCTTCCTTCCAGATAATGGTGACCTTGCTGATCGTGCGTCCGGCGAGCAATTTTCGCGCCGGACCAACCGCGGGTGCGTAACGCGAATGCCACGTCGCGAATAATGTCCTGTTCGCCTCATGCGCGGCTGCGATCAACGGCGTGAGCTCGCTCACCGTGGCGCCCGGCGGCTTCTCCAGCAGCACATGCTTGCCCGCGGCGAGCGCTGTGGCGGCCTGCACATGACGCACCTGCGGGGGCGTGCACAGCGCGACCGCATCGATCTCCGGCCCGTCGCGCAACAACTCCGGCAAATCGCGGAAATGCGGCAGGCCGGATGGGGTCTTGGCAGGATCGACCACCGCGACGAGTGCGGCGCCTGACGTCTTCGCGATCGCAGGCACGTGCTGCCGGCACGCGATCTCGCCGAAACCGACGATGGCGATGCGAAGCAGGTCGCTCATGGCCGTCCTCGCGTTGCTGCCCGCCCGGCCGGCCGATGCCGCCAGGCGAAAATCATAAGCCAGCGCCGAATATCAACCGCATGATCCGACGTTGGTTGCAAACGCGCAAGCCCGGCGCTTCGCTGGAGCGACGGCAATGGTCTCAAACCGGGTCCGATTTCGTGCTATGCCCGACACACCAAACATTGATTCAAAGACGCAGGACGCAAATCCCGGCCATGGCGAGCGGCAAGGCGGAGACCGAGGATACGACAACGGGGCGCCGCGGCCGGCCACGCTCCGCCCCGACCACGGCCGCGATCCTGCAAAGCGCCTATACGCTGATGGCAAGCACCGGCCTTGCCGCGACCACCATCGACGCGATCGCCCGGCACTCCAGCGTCTCGAAGATGACGATCTATAAATGGTGGCCGTCGCGCGAAGCCTTGCTGATCGATGCCTTCCTCGACCAGGCCTCGCGGGCCGTGCCGCTGCCCGAGGCGGGCAATCCCGTG
The DNA here is from genome assembly GCF_040446015.1 of Bradyrhizobium sp. INPA03-11B. Lineage (NCBI taxonomy): Bacteria > Pseudomonadati > Pseudomonadota > Alphaproteobacteria > Hyphomicrobiales > Nitrobacteraceae > Bradyrhizobium > Bradyrhizobium sp. INPA03-11B. The sequence continues at coordinate 3,972 of NZ_JASGSR010000088.1, read as the reverse complement.
GCCCGCATCCGCCGCCATGTCGCGACCTATGTCGAGGCGCTGCAGGGCGAGTTCGGGCGGGTGCAACTCGCGGTGATCTCGGAATGCATCTCGAAGACCGGCACGGCCGAGCTGTTCTACGAGCGCTACCTCGGTCTTCGCCGCACCAGGATGCTGGAGATCATCGCCGCCGGCCAGAAGGACGGCAGCATCGGCGCGCCGGGCGTGCCGGGCGACATCTATGACGCGATCTACGGCAGCCTGTTCTACCGCTACGTCTTCGGCATCAAGCCGCTGACGCCGGCCTATGCCCGCAATCTCGTCAATCTGGTGCTGCGCCCGCGCGCCGACGCTTAGGCCGAGCGCTGCCGCTGGCGGCGGAACCAGGCCCAGGTCTCGCGCGTCACGGCACGGTAGTTGCCGCCGCGATAGACAATGTGGCCATCGACGATGGCATTCAGCTTCGGCAGCGCATGGAACGGCACCGTCGGATAGGCATGGTGCTCGACATGGTAGGGCATGTTCCAGGCGAACCACTTCATGATCCGGCCGGTCATCGTGGTCCGCGTGTTCTCGAACGCGCTCCGCGTCCGCTCGCAACCGGTGTGCTCTGCATAAAGATACGGGCGCAGGATGAGCTGGCCGGCCAGCAGCGGCACGATCCAGGCCCAGAGCAGGATTGCGCTGTGCAGCGCGAGCGATGCAACGAGCAACAGCAAATAGCCGGCGAGATAAAGCCTTGCTTCCAGCACGATTGCGGCGCGCTTGTGCGCTGGAATCCACGGCACGATCACCTGTCCGGTGAGGGCATGCCGCAACATCAGGCGAAAGCGGACCAAGACCTGCAGCAGCCCCGAATAGGCGATCGCGAGTTGGGTGTCGGACCCTGGCTTGGGACCGACTATCAGCTCCGGATCTTTCTCCGGATCCTGGGTGTAGCGGTGATGATCCCAGTGAAACAGGCAGTAGTACTGATAGGGCAGGCCGATCATGAAGGCGGACAGATTACCGACGACAAGATTGAGGGCATGACTGCGGAACGCGGTCTTGTGCGCGGTCTCGTGCACCACCATGAACAGGAACGCGACGAAGTAACCCTGAATGGCGATCAGCGGCAGCGCCCATGGCAGGCCGTAGCGCGACGAGACCAAGAAGATCAGCGCGCCGCCGATCAGGATCATGCCGTAATGGCTTGCCGCGCGCACGGCGCCGGGAAGGTTCGACTTGGTCGATAGATCGCGCAGGGTCAGCGGGCCGAGCGGCTTCAGGCGCGGTCCGGCGTCACTGGTCTCTGTGGTGCTCATGGTCGTCTCACCTGTCAGCGTTGCAGCAGCGCCGAGATTTCGGCGTTAATGAAGGCGCGGTCTTCGGCGTTGTTGATGGGATTGCCGGCCCGATGCCCATGGATCGAGGGGATCGGATGCAGCGCCGACGAGCGGGCATTGACCAGGCGGCCGAGTTCGTCCTCATTGTCGCGCGGATCGAAATAGCGATCGGTGCGGCCCGGCATCAGCAGCACGTGGGCCTTAATCGCAGCCAGCGCGCGATCGAAATCGCCGCCGAATTCATCGCAGCCGCTGATGTCGCCGGCCTGCCAGATCGCGACCTGCGCCAGCAGATCATTCGCGTCGCGCCGCGCGAAGGCGCCGTCCCATGATCCGGCGAGGTAATCTTCCAGCGAGTTGAAGCCGGCCTTGCGCCAGACTTCCTCGCGATAGAACTCATGCGACATCGCCCAGCCGGCATAGACGCGCCCCATCGCACGAAGGCCCGCCGCAGGCTTGCTGACGAAACGGCCATCCTTGTAGGCGGGATCGGCGGTCAGCGCCGCCTTCACGCCCTCAAGGAACACATAATTGTACGGCGAGCACCGTGCGCTGCCGCACACCACCGCTGCGCGCTCGACCATGTCGGGATAGCGCGCGGCCCAGTGATAGGCCTGCATGCCGCCCATCGACCAGCCGTAGACCAGCGCGAGCTTGGTCACGCCAAGCCGCTCGACCAGCAGCCGCCGCTGAATCGCCACCGCATCGTGGTAGGTGAAGGCGGGAAACGGCGCACCGCCGAGCACCGCGGCCGAATTCGACGGCGAGGACGACAGCCCGTTGCCGAACAGATTTGCGATGACGATGAAGTAGCGCTCCGGATCGAGTGCGCCGCCCGGCTGCACCAACCATTCGATGTCAGTGTGCTGTGCGGCGAACGACGTCGGATAGAGGATGACGTTATCCTTGGCCACATTCAGCGTGCCGTAGGTCTTGTAGGCAAGTGCAAGCCGCGGAAACACCGCGCCGCCCTGCAAGGTTACCGAACCTGCCTCGAACACCTCATAGTCGCGTGGCGTGGTCATCAGCATTCGACCTCGATCGGCAGGGCGCGGCGTCGCGCCCTATAACTGTACTAATAGTACATTAATTAGGAACCGACGCAAGAGCGGCGAAGGTGGCATCGCACCGGGCCGATCCATTCAAAATGGGTATGGATCAATACCCGTTTCGGCTTGGACCCATTGTCGTCATCTCTCTAGGACAGACCCCGAGGAAATTTCCAAGGAGGCGCGAATGAGCGCAATTGTGTCCGCCACGGATGCGCGGCGATCGCGCGTCCGGCTGTTGATCGTGACGATGCTGTTTCTCGTCACCACCGTGAACTATGCCGATCGCGCCACGCTCTCGATCGCCGGCCCCGCCCTCTCCAAGGAACTGCATCTCGACCCGGTCGCGATGGGTTACGTGTTCTCGGCCTTCGGCTGGTCCTATGTGATCGCGCAGGTGCCTTGCGGCTGGCTGCTCGACCGCTTCGGTTCGAAATGGGTCTATGCGATCAGCATCATCGTGTGGTCGGTGCTCACCGCGATGCAGGGCATGGTCGGATTCCTGGCCGCGGGAACCGCCGTCGTCGTGCTGTTCGCGCTGCGCTTCCTGGTCGGCATTGCCGAGGCGCCGTCATTCCCGGCCAATGCGCGCATCGTCGCGGCCTGGTTCCCGGGCAATGAGCGCGGCACCGCATCGGCCTTCTTCAATTCAGGGCAGTATTTCGCGACCGTGATCTTCGCGCCGCTGATGGGCTGGATCGCGCATGAGCATGGCTGGAGCCACGTGTTCTACGTGATGGGCGGGCTCGGTATCATCATGGGGATCGTATGGATCAAGACGATTTACGAGCCGAAGGATCATCCCGGGATCAACGAGGCCGAGCTCGACTACATCAAGCAGGGCGGCGCCCTGGTCGACATGGACGCAGCGAAGGACAGCAAGGCGCATGACAGCGGCCCGCGCTGGGACCACATCCGCCAGCTGCTCGCCAACCGCATGATGCTCGGCGTCTATATCGGCCAGTACTGCATCAACACCCTGACCTACTTCTTCCTGACCTGGTTCCCGGTCTATCTGGTGAAGGAGCGCGGGCTCTCGATCCTGCAGGCCGGCTTCGTCGCGACCTTGCCGGCGCTGTGCGGCTTCATCGGCGGCGTGCTTGGCGGCGTCATTTCGGATTACATCCTGCGCCGCAGCGGCTCGCTGACCATGGCGCGCAAGATCCCGATCGTCGGCGGCATGCTGCTGTCGATGGTGATCATCGGCTGCAACTATGTCGATAGCCAGGCGCTGGTGATCGGCTTCATGGCGCTCGCCTTCTTCGGCAAGGGCATCGGCGCGCTCGGCTGGGCCGTCGTCTCCGACACCTCGCCGAAGGAAGCCGGCGGCGTCTCCGGCGGGCTGTTCAACACCTTCGGCAATCTGTCCTCGATCACCACGCCGATCATCATCGGCTACATCCTGGCCGCCACCGGCTCGTTCAACGGCGCGCTGGTGTTCGTCGGCGCCAACGCGCTGGTCGCGGCGATCGCCTATTTGTTCATCGTCGGCGAGATCAAGCGGGTGCAGCTGAAGGCGGCCTGAGCCAGGCCGCCCATGTCTATCGACCCGTCATTGCGAGGAGCGACAGCGACGAAGCAATCCATGCTTCCGCATATACCGCGCGATGGATTGCTTC
>NZ_JASGSR010000087.1:0-34159 GCF_040446015.1 Bradyrhizobium sp. INPA03-11B | reverse complement strand
GGTCAAAGCTATGGCGCGGGCGGAGCCTATATGGGTTCGCCACCAGCACAGGGCGCACCTTTCCTGATCTTCGATCCGCTGGGCGGTGAAATCTGCGAGAAAGACCTCGATTTCAACGTGGTTTTCCCCTGGTCGGGATGGGAGCCCGACCTTTTTGGCGTGATCGCGCTGGCTGAGTTCGGCCAAACGGATTGGCGTCGCTCTATTCAAGCTCCCGATCCGCCACATCGTCACGCCGATATTTTTGCCGAGATCGATCAGTTGGCCGCAATGGCGCGCGATGAGCGCCCTCGCCTGATCGGTGAAATTCTCGATCAAAATACGCGACTGCGCGGCTATTTTGCCGAAGTCTTGATGATGTCGCCGTGGTCACATCCGAGCTCGCTCAAGATCATCGAGATGGCGATCCGGGTTGCCCAAATGGTGGCAATCGACTTCAAGCTCCGGTTCAATCGGGCTCGGCCGCAACAGATCTGTCCTGCGCTCGTTCCCTTGATCAATTCGCCGGGGCACGCCTCGTTTCCGAGCGCGCATTCGCTCGAAAGTCATCTGATCGCTCTGGCGCTCGCGGAGATGCATCCTCGACATACCAAACGGATGCTCGTCGCGCTGGCCGATCGCATCGGGCGCAATCGCGAGGTGGCAGGCGTCCATTACCCGAGCGATACCCACGCCGGAAAGGTGATTGCCGGCCAGGCGTTCGAGATCCTCAAGGAATGCCCGACATTCAAGGCGGTGTTGGCTGAGGCCAAACGTGAGCCCGGCAAGGCCGGGACACTCGTCATGCCGTCCGGACGTTCGACCTCCAAGAAGAAGCGGGGGAAACGATCGTGACACCGGCAGCGGACGAAATCGCTTCTCTCGTGGGCGCGACGTGCGTCCCGATCAAGCTGCCCCCGTTCAGGCGATCGAGATGGCGGCTGCTCGACTTCAAGAACGAGCACCAGGAAAAAACAAACTGGTGCTGGGCCGCCGTCGCGGCCAGCGTCGCCCATTTTTATCGTCCCTCCAGCAGGGTGACCCAATGCGACATTGCGAACGGACAGTTGAGCCGAACTGATTGCTGCGTGGCCGACAAGGATACCTGCAATGTCTACGGCTACTTGATGTCCTCGCTGTTCCGCGTTGGCCATTTCAGGAAATGGACCGCGCGCCGTTCTGCGTCCTTGCGAGAGACCCAGGAAGAGATCGGAGGCAGACGCCCGCTTTGCGTGCGTATCGTCTGGAATGGCGGCGGGGCCCACCTTGTCACGATCAAGGGTTACGCGGATGAACCAGCGGTCGGCTTGCCCGTGCAAGACGACTATGGCCTCGCGATTGCGGACCCTTGGTGGGGCCTCTCGGATATCAACGCCGCGCAATTTCCGCGCGGCTATATCAACTGCGGCACCTGGACGGACACGTACTACACCAAGAGGGCAACGCATGGCGATTCCAGCAGCTGACTTTCCCGACGACGCCCGCGACGCCGTACTTGCCGGCATGGCCAATCGAGCGCGTATGCGGGGCTTTGCGACGCCAAAGCTCAGCTTCGCGCATCGCCATCATCGCGGCGACCTCGAGCTTTGCGCGCCGCATCGCATGGCGTTGCTGCCGTTGAGCACCTTGCGCCGTCTGGCCAGGCCTGACCGGTGCGCGGCCAAGCCTTCAGCGAAGATTGAGCTGCCTGCGCTCAGTTCCGTAGCGACCATCCTCGGCTGGCGGTTTCTCATCTATGACAAGAATGCTCTTGAGGCGATCGCTGCGGCTCATGCCGTCCTCACCGACGAGAGCGGTTATCGGTTGGCCGAACTGAACGAGGGACCATACGTAACCGGCTTTCTCAAAGCGCTTCAGGCGCCCGCCGTACGCCGCGCGATCTCAGCCGATAGGGACGATGACAAACCTGGTGAGCCGCTGTTGCTGCTCGCTCCGGCGATCTGCTTTGCCGGATTGTGGATCCGGCATCAGGACAGCGATAAGGACTTCATCCTGCCGATGGATCCCAACCTCTTGCCGGCCTTCCACAATGTGAAGCCCACAGAGGTTCTCACTGCCCTGGTTCGAGCGTCGACCGAAGTTCCAACCGACGGCGCTTCGGCAGGGTGACACGCGCAGCCAAACGCAATTCGGCGAGCGAACGGCAAAAGCCAATCATTGCGTCGCGCCGCCCGGCCAGCGCGTAGCCCACCCTTGGATGCCGGTCATCTCGGCCACAGTCATCGAACTCGCACGAAAGCGTCATCCCTCCGTCAACTGGCCGCGACAAGTTGTCGCGGCCAGTGCTGGCCATTCCAATCCTGTCGGAAATAGAGAGGGGCGACTCATGAGAAGTTTTCGTGACTATGTCTTGTCGACTGCCGCGATCGCGGCGGCCATGCTTGCCTGCGGCGTCGCAGTCGCGCAAGCGGATGATGACAACGGGCATTCGCAGCGACATGGCTACAAGCACGTCTTGCTGATCAGCGTCGACGGCATGCATGCCGTCGATTTGAAGCGTTGGGTCGAAAGCCGCCCCGGCGGCAACTTCGCCCAGCTCACCGGCAAGGGCGTCGTCTATCCGAACGCCTACACCACCGCTCCGTCCGACAGCTATCCGGGCATGCTCGCGCAGGTCACCGGCGCGACACCAAAGGGCGGCGGCCTGTTCTATGACGACAGCTATGATCGCAACGAGTATCCGGCCAAGGCTTTCTATACCAGCCAGAATCTTCCGGACCCGGGTTGCGTGAGCCCGGCAGGCACCGAACTCACCAACTTCGAAGCGCTCGACAAGACCTTCGATTACGCCAGCGGACTGGTCGCCGATTACACTGCCGGCGGCACGCTCGGCCAAGTCTACACGCAGCTCGATCCGGATCACATGCAACGCAAGCTGGTGAACGGCCAGTGCGTTCCGGTCTATCCGCACGACTACGTGCGCACTAACACGATCTTCGAAGTCATCAAGCAGGCCGGAATGCGCACGGCCTGGTCCGACAAGCATCCGGCCTATGAGGACCTGGCGGGCCCGTCGGGCAAGGGCCTCGACGAGCTCTTCACGCCGGAGATCAACGCGCAGGACACGATCAACGCCGGAGCCAAGCCCGGCGACGACTACACCAAGAGCTTTGTCGGTGTGCGTTCATACGACTCGCTGAAGGTGCAGGCGGTGTTGAACTGGATCGACGGCTACAATGGCACGCGAACCCAGCATCAAGGCGTCCCCGCGATCTTCGGCATGAACTTCCAGGCGGTCAGCGTTGGCCAGAAGCTCGCCAAGGCCGGCCACGCCGACACCGACAAGTCGCTGGTCGGCGGCTATGCCGACGCCAACGCGACGCCCGGCAATGCGCTCACGCAGCAACTCCAGTTCGTGGACGATGCGCTCGGCAAGTTCGTCAACGAGCTCAAGGCGCAGAACCTCTACGATTCGACGCTGATCATCATCAGCGCCAAGCATGGCCAGTCGCCGATCAACCTCGCGGATCGCGTGGCGATCTCCGATTCGCTGTACAGCAATACGCCCGGTTTCGGCGCCAACGGCTTCGAGATCTGCGATGACGCGGCGCTGGTCTGGCTGTCGCCGGAGCTGCAGCAGGCGACCAATCCGGCGACCGGCAATCCCTATTATGCCGACGCCAAGGCCTACATTCTGGCCCACGCCGCCGATCTGCATATCCAGAAGCTGCTCGACCGCGACGAACTGACCAAGCTCTACGAAGATCCGTTCCACAACAGCCGGGTGCCGGACTTCATCGCCATCACCGATCATGGCGTGATCTGCACCGGCGGCAGCAAGCTCGCCGAGCATGGCGGCTTCTCCAAGGACGATCGCAATGTCCTGCTGTTGCTCTCCTCGCCTCGCATCAAGCATGCGCGGACGATCGAGGAGACCGCCTTCACCACCCAGATCGCACCGACGATCCTCCGTGCGCTCGACCTCGATCCGCGCAGCCTTCAAGCGGTTCGCGAAGAGGGCGTCGAGGCCCTGAAGTTGAATGGAGACGCGGAGCGGTTCTGACCGCCGCGGCGCCGCGCACCGAAGGCCTGCACCGGCACATCGTGACCGGGCAGGCCGGACGGCCGGGCCTACATATCGGCGCCCCACGGGGCGCCGATTTTCGGATCATGCTTTAGGCAGGAAAGCAGGCCGCGGCCGTCAGCGTGAACGGAGCCAGATTGAGGATCTGGGGAAACTGGAATTGATAGTTTGCACTCACCTGGCTGCCGCACGCCGCGGCGCTGTAGCTGAACGTCGAGGACGGCAAGCTCAGTCCAAACGCCTGCTGGGTAGCGTAAGCGGCGATTGCGCTCGGGTTGCCGGTAGGACAAAGCGCGGGGTTGACGCTTGCGCATCGCGCCGTGACCGCCACCGCGTGCTGCATTCCCACCTGCGTCCACATCAGCAGCCCGAACTCGATCACGCCGAACAGGAACGCGAAGAAGAGCGGCGCGATCAGGCCGAATTCAAGTGCCGACGCCCCGCTCCGGTCGGGCCAGAATGCGCGTTTCACTGCAGCCTCGCCGTGGACTGCGTGCTGATGACATAGCTGTTCGGAACGATCTGATAGTTGATGATCGTCGAGTAGCTGCCTTGCGCCGAGACGATGGTGTATGTACCCGCCGTGCCGCCTCCGGGACACGTTCCGCCGCAGGTCATGCTGGTGACGCCCGAACCGGTCGCGCAGCCGCAGAACTTGATCGGAACAGGCGAGGCGCTGATCGCACTGGAGTTCGTCGCGGCTGCCACGGCAGTCGAGATCGCGTTGGCATCGAATCCATGCGCGATGGCATATTCGACGCCCGCCTGCGACGACCCCTCCACCTGCATCTTGCGGTAGATCGCAAGGCCGATGTCGGTCACGGAAACGACCATCAGCGAAAGCAGCGGGACCAGGACGCCGAATTCGATCGCCGCCACACCGCGCGCGTCGTCTCCGAACCTGCGACGGAGAAATAAGCCACGCCGTCGAGAACGGCGCTCACCACCTGTCCTGCCCGTTTTCATCGTATCGCTCCAGCTTACTCGACAAGCTGCGCTGTTGCCGTACCGATGGCATTGCCGCCCATGGCAGCGCAATTGACCTGGACACTAGAATTTCCGACGATCGAGATCGTATCTGCAATGATTTGCGTACATGTCGTGCTGGTGCCGTTGCCGCCACTGAAGCTCAGCGCCCCCTTCGGCAGGTAGACCGCTCCCTGCAGGTTCTGCGTACCGCCGCCCGTCAGGTTGAAGCTGCTGCCGACCGGCATCCTGCGGTCGCCATAGATCGCGATTCCGGCGGTCGTGCCGCTGGTCGGCGCGGTGAGGCTGACATTGGCGTTGCTGCCGATCGTCGCCGTGCCCCAGTTGCCGCTCGACCCGGTAAACACCAGGGTGACGCCCGTTCCCGTGATCGTGGCGTTGCCGGCCACCGACAGGTTCGCGCCGTTGAAATAGTAAATCCCGGGATTGAACGTCAGCGTCGCGCCGGCGGCGACCGAGATGTCGCCGCAATAACTGGCCGGACTGAGGGTCGTCGTCCCCTTCACGTTGAACTTGTTCGAGTAGTCGCACCATGTCGGCATCGAGGGCGTGACGTTGGCATAGGGATCGCCGATCGCCCTGATGCCGGTGCGAATGCCGTTGGTCGCCGTGATGGCGCTGGTGCCGGAAACCCCGCCGACCACGCCAACCATGGCCGCGGATATCGTTGCCGCCCCGCTGACGTTGAGCGCCGAGCTGCCGTTGGAATCGTCATAGAGGTTGCAATTGATCAGGTTGAGCTGAGTGTTGCCCTTCACGGTCACCGCGGGATTGGCGGTCGGGTCGAGTGCCAGCACGCAGCCCGTTCCGACATTGCCGAGTGCGACGGCGCGGGCCGTGACCGGCACCGCCCCGGAGCCGAACAACGCCGACAACAGCCGCGCCTGCGGCTGGCGAATGATGACTTCGACCGCCTGGGTGCTGGAGGTGAAGCTGCCCGAGGTCGGCGGCTGGTTCACCGTGACGGTGACGTTGCCGATCCCGTTCACATAGCCGTAGAACGTCGTGACGGCGTTGGCCTCGGTCACGAGATTGGTGCCGGCGGTAGCTGCGCTGACAGCGGCCGAGTCGGCCGCACTCATCATGTTCTTGTGCTTGTAGAACCACCACGCGACCTCGGTGCCGAGCCCTGCGGTCCCGACCAGGACTGGCATCAGCAAGGCGATGATGATCGCGTAACTGCCGGACCGGTCGCGCGCAAAGCGCTTCAGGAGACCGTCCTGGCGACCTCGGCAATCATCCGGTGCCGACCTCATTTGCGAGGATATTCCAACTTCCGCCTTCCAAGGAATGAAGGCCGTCATGTTGTCCTCACGCCGCTCGTGGCAAGCTCCTCCGATTCCTACGGCATGACAATTTAATGTCAGCTCTGCGCGATCGACGGAAATCGGACCTGGCGCTTAACACTCCCTTAGCCAATCCGGGCGTGCCGCAGCTGGGAATGACCCTGGAAGACGGTCGCGCGCGTCGTCTATGCGCGCTCAGGAGCCGAACTTCGCCCGCAGCATGGGGCCAAGGAGGTTAGAGTAGTCGTCCGTCCAGAGTGCGCTGGCCGGATCCGGCGACATGGCGGTCCAATGCCGTGCCGCCTCGCCGGCATCCTCGGGCGTGCGCGCCAGCATGACCACCCGGGACGCCGTCTTGAGCGTGGTCATGACGTCGCCGGCGGGATGCCCTTCCTTGACCAGCGCGATCAACCCCTCGGAGCGCGCGACATTGGCCAGGATCGGCGCCAGATCGAGATGACGGTTAGAGATATGCACGAGAATGCTGCCGTGCGGCGTCAGCTTCGACAGATAGCCGGCAATCGCTTCACGCGTCAGCAAATGGACGGGAATGCCATCGGACGAGAAGGCGTCCAGCACGATCAGGTCGTAGCGATCGGGCGAGGCCTGCAACGTCAGACGCGCATCGCCGAGCACGAGCCTGGCCTTCGGCGCGCAGCGCGAGAGGAAGGTGAAGAATGTGGGATTGCTCGCGATCCGGATCACCTCGGGATCGATCTCGAAGAAGGTCCAGCTCTCTCTGCCGCGAAGATAACAGGCCAGCGAGCCGGTCCCGAGACCGACGACCGCGACCCGTTCGAAGCCGTCCTTGAAGTGACCCTTGAAGTGATCCTTGGCGCCGCGTGCCGCCGCGATCCCTTCGGCCAGCGGGCTGCCAGGATAATAGTAGCTCTGGGGCTCGGGTGCTCCCGCGACCGGCGCGCCATCCTCGTTACGCAACCGCTCGGCGCCATGTATCGTGTTGCCGTGGAACAGCAGCCGCGCACTGCCGTCCGCAAGATCGACCACCGTATGGACACCGAAGAAGCTGCGCGCGGTCTCGATCGGGGCCATGCCGGGACGCCACAACGTCGTCAGCAGCAGGCCCGTGACCACCAGTCCGGCGAAGGCCACCGGCCGCTGCCGCAGAAACAGCATGCAGGCCGTCAGCACGACCAGCAGCCCCCTGAACGGCAGCTCGAAGGCGGCCGGCGGCCGCAACTGGGTCACATACCAGACCATGGCAAGCGCGATCGCCACCGCCAGCCATGGCGATGCCTTCACCAGCGCCCGGCGCGCGCCGCCTTCAAACATGCCGGGCAGCGCCAGCAACGCGAGCGCGATCAGGATCGGATATTCGTAGTTGCCGGGAAAAATCTGCGGCGCCAGCAGTCCCGCGAAGGCGCCGCCCAGCACGCCGCCGAACGAGGTGCACAGGAAGAACTCCGTCAGCCGCTCCGGGTGCGGGCGCCGGGCATAGAGCTCGCCGTGGCAGAGCAGCGTCAGCAGCGTGAACACCGCCAGGTGGAGCACGATCGTCGTGAGCCAGAACACCTTGGCGCCCACGAGGCTGATCGCAAGCGGCGCCACGGCGAACGGCACGAGCCGCACCACGGTCGCGTGACTGATCCACGGCCGGTCGCGGAACACGACCACGAAGGTGAACAGATAAAGCGCCAGCGGAATGACCCACAGAAACGGCGTTGCCGCGACGTCGGTCGTCAGATGCGCGGTCACCGCGATGACCAGCCCGGATGGAACGGCCGCAAGCGCGATCCAGCGCAGCCGGTTAGCAGCGCTGACGATCGATGTCTGCGGCGTCGGCGCCGCGCCCATAACGCCATTGCCTCGTCCGAGCACGAAGGCGACCGCCGTGACGAGAAGCGCGAGCACCGCGAAGCCGACCGACCAGGCGCTCGCCTGCATCTTCAGCGTCAGCAACGGTTCGACGACGGTGGGATAGGCAAACAGGGCCGCGAACGAGCCGAGATTCGACGCGGCATAGAGCACGTAGGGATTGCTGGCCTCGCGATGGCCGCTCCCGGCGAACCAGCTCTGCAACAAGGGGGCGCTGGCCGACAGCGTGAAGAACGGCAGGCCGATCGACGCCGCGAACAGCCCGAACAGCCAGAGCGCCGTTCCATCCGCCGGTGGCGCACCCCAATTCGGCGCGATCGCGATCGGCAAGGTCATCGCCGTGACGGCGAGCAGAAGCAGATGGACCAGCCCCGCGCGCTGCGGCCCGAACACACGGCCGAGCAGATGGGCATAGGCATAGCCGGCGAGCAGCACGGCCTGGAAGAACACCATCGCCACCGACCAGACCGAGGGCGCGCCGCCGAGCCTCGGCAGCACCATCTTTGCGAACATCGGCTGAATCAGAAACAGCAGCAGCGCGGACACGAGCAGCGTCGCCACGCTGAGGAACGGCAGCAGGCGCGTATCATCGACAGAACGCGCCGCCGCGGGCAGCGTTTGATCTGGCGCGTTCTCGACGGCTGACATCCGCTGGTTCCCGCAATCCCGCCTTGCAGGGTAGCTTCGCCGCGCCTAAGCAAGCGTTAAGCGGAGGTCAGGAATGATATCCAGCAATTGCCGGCGTTCGCGAACACGCGCCGGTCGGGGCGCCGGCGCGGCCGCGCGCGGTGCCCCGCGACCGGCGCAACGAGGCGACGGCGAGAGACTGAATTGCGGCGAAGTCCCGCGACATGGACGAATTCCTGACCTCGCTTGGCATGACGATCGAATTCCACGCGTTCGATGCCGTCAATCTGGGACGGATCGCGCAGCTCATCAACAAGACCAACCAGTTCAACCTGACGACGCGTCGCTACACGCATTCCGAGGTCGAGACCATGTCGCGCTCGCCGGATTGCCTGACCTTCCAGATCAGGCTGCGCGACCGCTTCGGTGACAACGGGGTGATCGGCGTCGTCATTGCGCGAAAGAAGGACGCGACTTTCGACATCGACACCTGGTTGATGAGCTGCCGGGTTCTCGGCAGGCGGGTCGAGGAAGCCATCATTGCCGAACTTGTCCGCCGTTGCCGCTTGAACGGCATCGACACGCTGGAAGGAAGCTACCTTCCCACCGCCAAGAACGGGATGGTGCGCGACCTCTACAAGAAGCTCGGCTTCGCGCCGGCCGGCGGCACGGACGACCAGCATATCTGGAAGCTGGATATCTCGGAATACAACGTCCCCGCCCTGCCGTTCGAGGTCATTCGCGACAGCGCAGCGAATGCGTGAGAAGGGCCGCGAGGCCCGAACGGCAGCGCCGCCGGTGCGATCCCGCGCTGGCGGACGGCAATCGAACATTGCCGGGCCACGCCAAACCGCTCGCAGCCGATATCTCATCGTCGGATGATTTGACGTTGCCTGCGATGGCCGGATTTGAACATCCGGCCTTCAGGCCACGAAGCCGCCACTCGCATTGTCCGAGCGGAATGTCGGCGCAGGTCAACTGGCGGAGAGAGTGGGATTCGAACCCACGGTACGGTTTCCCGCACACACGCTTTCCAAGCGTGCGCCTTAAGCCACTCGGCCATCTCTCCGGGAGGCCTCTCTTGAAGGGCTGAGGCGGATTTTGCAAGGGAGCCGAGAGCCGGAGCGCAAAATTTCCCCAATTGATTGAAAATATTGGGTAAATTGGCGGCGAGTTCGGCCGGACGGCGCCGCCTTGTCTACCGTTACGCGCCGATTCTGGCCGGTAGCCGGTCGAAGACCGGCGCAAATCACGCCATGCATGCGATCGGATGGGTTCGGAGCTTTCGCGGAGCCCGTCATCTGCCGCGCAGCGCCCAGCCGCGACCCGCCGGTGCGCCACAAACTCGCCTTCGCCGGGACGACAACATTGGATGGGCGACGTAACGCGCCCATCCCGCAAGCTCTATGCTCGCTCAATGATAGCGCGCGGCAAAATCCGCCGTGCGGCGCGGCCACAGGGTTGGTGGCTCCGGCAGCGCCGCGGCACCCGCATTGTGCGTATCCTGCAGCGCCTCGATGAAATCGGCGAACCATTGCTGGATGGTGCCGCTGTTGAGCTTCTCCATCATGGCTTCCCAGCGCATCCGCCGCTCGGTCAGCGGCATCGCGAGCGCGGTTGCCAGCGTACGCGCCATACCGTCGATGTCGTGCGGATTGACCAGCAGCGCCGCGTCGAGCTCGTTCGCCGCGCCCGCGAATTTCGACAGCACCAGCACGCCGGGATCGGCCGGGTTCTGCGCGGCGACATATTCCTTGGCGACGAGGTTCATGCCATCCTGCAGCGGCGTCACCACGCCGACCTGCGCGGTGCGATAAAGCCCCGCGAGCACGCCCTGGCCAAAGCCCTTGTTGAGATAGCGGATCGGGGTCCAGTCCACCTCGCCATGCACGCCGTTGACGTCGGTGACGAGTTTCGCCACCTCGCTCGCGAGATTGCCATAGGCCTCGATCGCGCCGCGCGAGGGCGTTGCGATCTGCAGCAGCGACACCGAACGCTTCAGTGCCGGATGCAGCGTCCACATCTTGTCGAACGCCTTGATGCGGTTGACGAGACCCTTGGAATAGTCGAGCCGGTCGACACCGATCGCGAGCTTCTCGCCGTTGAGGCTGCGCCGCAGCCTCGTCACGTCGGGATGCGTCATCGCCTTGGTCGCCTGCTGGGCGAACTTGTCGGGATCGATGCCGATCGGAAACACCGCGGCGCGGGTGCGGCCGAACGGCGAATTGATCACGCCGTCGCGCACCTCGAATTCGAGATCGTGCTGCACATAGCTCAGGAAGTTGTCGCAGTCCTCATCGGTCTGGAAGCCGATCAGATCATAGGACAGCATCGCCTCGATCAGCTCACGATGATTGGGCACGCCTGCGATCACCGCGCGCGCCGGCCACGGCGTGTGCAGGAAGAAGCCGATCGGCTGCGTGACGCCGAGATCGCGCAGCTCCGCACCGAGCGCGAGGAAATGATAGTCCTGGATCCAGAACACGGAATCCGGCTTGCGGAAGCGCAACAGCGCGCGCGCCATGAACGCGTTCACTTCGCGATAGCTGGTGTAATCCTCGTGCGAGGCACGAATCAGATCGGCGCGCGAATGCATCGCGGGCCACAGCGCCGAATTGGCAAAGCCTTCATAGTAGCCGCCGTAATGCGCGGCCGGCAGATCGAGCATCGCCAGCGCGCCCGCACCGAGAGCTTCGACCTCTGCAAAAGGTTCCTTCAGGTTCCCGTCGCGGACCCGTCCGCTGGAACCAACCCATATTGCCCCTGTCTTTTCCACCACCGGCAACAATGCCGCTGCAAGCCCCCCCGTCATGGGTTCATTGGGTTTTCCGCGCGAAACGCGGTTCGATACGACGACGAGGTTCACCAGGTCCCCTCCTGTTGGTCAACTCGCGTATTAACAACCATTCATCAAGATGGTTCCTGATCAAGGAATCTCCCAAATGAAACCAAATTCTGGCGAAGCGCGAAGGAACTCGCGGGAACTCGCGAAAAGAAAATTGCGCGCGAGGTTGACGCCACGACGCAAAAGCACCGCATTCGATTCGAGCACGCGATACAGTCGATTTGGTTAGGACAGATTCACGTCCCTATCATCGTCGAGCAGCTGCGCGAGAAACACGCGCACATCGCTCGGCCCGTCGAAATGTCCGGCGACACCGGTCGCGCGACGCCCGACGGAGAATGCGAGCCCCTCATAGTCAGGCATGATCGCGAACACGGTCTCGTCGGTGACGTCGTCGCCGATGAAGAACGGGCGGCGTCCCCTGAACGGCTCATGCGTCATCAGCTCGAGCACGCCGGTTGCCTTGGTGAAGCCGGAATGCTTGATCTCGCAGACGCTCTTGCCCGGCAGCACCTCGATCGGCGCGTTCGGCAATTCGGCGCGGATCAGCGACACCGCTTCATAGATCGCCTTCTCTGCCTGCGGCGCCAGCCGATAATGCAGCGCCAGCGAGTAACCCTTGTCCTCGAGCAGAATGCCGGGGCTGAGCTTTGCGATTGCGGCGAGGCGCCGCTTCAATTCCTTGTCGAGCGGCGGCGCGTGCGCGGCAACCGCCTCGCTGTCCGGCTGCAGCCGCATCTCGGCACCATGGCCGCCGATCGCGGGGAATACTTCCGGCGCGAAGATCAGGTCGATGTCATTGAGCGAGCGCCCGCTGACCAGCGCCAGCGCGCCGCCCGCGCGCTCATGCAATCGCTTCAGCGTGGTCGCGAGCTCCGGCGGCACCCAGACCTCGCGCGGGGTCGGCGCGAAATCGAGCAAGGTGCCGTCGATGTCGAGCAGCACCGCGGTCCGATCCAGCGGCGGAATCAGCGACGCCGGCGCCGGCACGCTGTCCGTCGTCACGTGAGGTGCGATGTCATCATCCAGGGGCATTTCGGCCAATTCATGTTTCGTCATAGTCTACTCCACACATGCCAAAGGCCGCGCGACGGATTCGAGCGATTTTCGCTCGGCCGCGACGGCATAGCGCCACGCAACGGCTGCGGCGGCGATCATGAGTGCCGCTCCCAAGAGGTAGCCGGCGAAAACGCTGTTGCGCGATCCGGTGTCGATCAGCACGCCGAACAGCGCAGGTCCGATCACGCCGCCGATGCCGGTGCCGACAGCATAGAAGACGGCGATTGCAAGCGCGCGGACCTCCAGCGGAAACGTCTCGCTGACCGTAAGATAGGCGGCGCTCGCCGCCGGCGAGGCGAAGAAGAAGATCACCATCCAGGCGATGGTCTGAGTCTGTGCGCTGAGCACGCCGATCGAGAACAGATAACCGGACAGCGCCAGCAGCAGGCCCGACACACCGTAGGTCAGCGCGATCATGGTACGGCGGCCCAGCGTATCGAACAGGCGGCCGAGCAGCAGCGGCCCGAGGAAATTGCCGGCGGCGAAGGGGAGGATGTACCAGCCGACATTGCTGGCGGCGACGCCGAAGAAATCGGTCAGGATCAGCGCGAAGGTGAAGAAGATCGCATTGTAGAAGAATGCCTGCGCGGCCATCAGCGTCAGCCCGACCAGCGAGCGCTGCCGGTAGGTGGAGAACAGCGTCACCGCGACCTCGCGCAGCGGCGTGTGATCGCGCATCCGAAGCCTGATTTTGCCAAAGTCTTCGCTCGCCTGTTCGTGGCCGAGCACGGAAGTCTCGATACCGGCGACGATCTTGTGGGCCTCGTCGGGACGTCCATGGATCATCAGCCAGCGCGGGCTTTCCGGAATCCACATCCGCATGAACAGCACGACGAGGCCGAGCGCCGCGCCGGTGAAATAGGCGATCCGCCAGCCGTGGTCGGGCGCAAGGAACGCGGGATCGAGCAGGACGATCGCGCTCACCGCGCCGATCGCTGCACCGATCCAGAAGCTGCCGTTGATGACGAGATCGGTCCAGCCACGATAGCGCGCCGGCACCAGCTCCTGGATGGTCGAATTGATCGCGGTGTATTCGCCGCCGATGCCGGCGCCGGTGAGAAAACGAAACACCGCGTAGCTCGCGACATTCCACGACAGCGCGGTCGCCGCAGTCGCCGAAAGATAAACCGCGAGTGTGATGAAGAACAGCTTCTTGCGCCCGATCCGGTCGGTGAGCCAGCCGAAGCCGAGCGCGCCAAGCACGGCGCCGGCGAGATAGGCGCTGCTGGCAATCCCGACATCGGCATTGGAGAAGCTCATGGTCGGGCTGTCCTTAAGCGCGCCCGCCAGCGCGCCGGCCAGCGTCACTTCGAGCCCGTCGAGAATCCAGGTGATGCCGAGCGCCAGCACGACGCGGGTGTGAAAGCCGCTCCAACTCAGATTGTCGAGCCGAACCGGGATCGAGGTCTCGATGATGCGGTCGTCATTCCCTGCATCCAGCGACGCCGTCCTGTCCGCCGTTGTCGCAGAGCTTGCCTGTGTCTGCTGCAAATTCATCAGATTGGACCAATGAGAAAATCCCCGGAACGATACGCTCCAAGGTTCTCCCTCCCAGGATTGCGGCAAACGGAGTGCCCGCCACGCAATGTCAACGCCGCAGGCCGGCAAGGGTTCCCGCAATGCGGCATAGGAACCGCGACCGCGGCGGACTGTTCTCGGCGGAAGATCCATGGAGGTATCGATGGCCGCACACAAGAGAGCGACGCGCAAGACGGCGCGAAAATCGGCAAGAAAATCGACCGCACGATCGGCGAGCACGGCACGCCGCAAGCGCGGAGCGAAGACAACATCGAAGCGCTGGTCGCAACGGGTGACAAGAGAGAGCGACGCGCTCGACCTCAAGCGCGGCGTCTTCAAGTTGACGAACGCGAAGAAGATCGCGGCATCGCTGAAAACATCCGCCGAGCACAGCACGCGGCGCAAGAGCGGCGCCTATCGTTCCGCGCTGTCGATGCTGACCTTCTACATCAACCGCGCCGGCAAGACGCTGCCGAGGACCGAGCGCTCGCGGCTGGAGCGCGCCAAGATCGAATTGAAGCACCAATTCGGACGGGATTAAGATTGTCGTCCTGGCGCCAACGGCGTCGTCCCGGCGCAGGCCGGGACCCATACGCCGTGGCCACCGGAAGGGGCAAGCGGCGAGTTGTCGGTGCACCAACGAACAGCGGTGGTTATGGGTCCCGGCCTGCGCCGGGACGACGACGGTGGATAGACCGGCGCGTCCGTTACGCCGCGCGGATGTTCGCCATGAAGCGGTCGAGCTCCTCGCGCAGCCGCGAGCTCTCGACCGACAGCGAGCGGGCTGAGTTCAGCACCTCTTCGGAGGCGGCTCCCGTCTCGGTGGCACCGCGATTGACCTGGGTGACGCTGGACGCGGCTTCCTGGGTGCCTTGCGCGACATTCTGCACGCTGCGGGCGATCTCCTGCGTAGCCGCGCTCTGCTGCTCGACCGAGCTCGCGATGTTGGTCGCGATCCCCGAGATCTGCCCGATCGTGCCGCCGATCTCCTTGATCGCGGCAACCGATTCCTGCGTCGCGGCCTGCATGCCCGAGATGTGGGTGGAGATCTCGTCGGTGGCCCTGGCGGTCTGGCTCGCCAGCGACTTCACCTCGGATGCGACCACCGCGAAGCCGCGGCCCGCATCGCCCGCGCGCGCGGCCTCGATGGTGGCGTTCAGCGCCAAGAGATTGGTCTGCTCGGCGATCGCCGTGATCAGCTTGACGACGTCGCCGATCTCCTGCGCGGCGCGCGAGAGCTTGCCGATCCGCGCGTCGGTCTGCTCAGCCTGACGCACGGCGGAATCGGCGATCTGGCTGGATTCCTTGGCGCGGCGGCCGATCTCGTCGACCGATGCGGACAGCTCTTCGGTCGCGGAGGCGACCGATTGCATGTTGCTGGAGGCCTCCTCGGAGGCGCCGGCGACCTGGCTCGACAGGTTCTGCGTGGTCTCCGCCGTCCGGGTCAGCGTACCGGCTGCGGATTCGAGCTGCACGGCGGACGCCGATACGTTGGAAACGATCGAGCCGACGGCGGATTCGAATTCGTCGGCGAAGCGAATCAGCTCGCTGCGCCGCGCGGCGGCGCTCGCCTTATTCTGCGCTTCCTGCGTCGCGGCATCGCGCTCGGCCTTGGCAACGGCCTGGACCTTGAACTCTTCCACGGCGCCGGCCATCTCGCCGAGTTCGTCGCGACGGCCGAGGCCGGGCAGCACGACGTCGAAATTGCCCGCCGCGAGCTCGCGCATCGCCGCACACATCGCCGCGATCGGGCGCGAAATGCCCTTGCCGAGCAGGAACGCCCACACCAGCCCGAGCACGAAGCTGCCGGCCGCAAGCATCAGGATCAGCTGCTCGGTTTCGCCGATCATGGCATGCGATTCGTTCTCGAGCCGCTTCTGGTCGGCAAGCAGATCGGACTTCATCGCCGCCGCGCCCTGGCTGATGGCAGCTGCGGATTCGGTCATCTCGACCGTCAATTCGTCGATCGACTTGGCATTCGCGATCAGCTTGGCGAGCGCCTCGCGGTACTCTCCGAGCAGCGCGGTGATGTCCTTCACGCTTTGGGTGATCCGCTCGTCCTTCGAGGTGATGCCCTTCACCAGATTGTCGGCGAATTTCAGCCGGGCGAGCGCGCTGGAGGCGACGGTCTTGTCGCCATTGACGACGAAGCTGTTGACGGCGCCGGTGATCGACTGCAGCTGGTCGGCGACCTTCTTGGCACCGAACTGAATCGATTGCAGCTCGGAATCGTCGGCATTGCTCGGCAGATCGTCGAGCTTGTAGCGCATCGAGGTCGCGCTGCGGGTCAGCTTGTTCTGCGCGACCTGCGCACTCTCGTCCTTGATGCGGACGATCTCGGCAAAGATCTTGGTGAAGGCGCGGAATTCGCGTTCCAGCTTGGTAACCTGCTCGAGCCGGGCCGGATTGCTGGTGCCCTTCATTGACGCCACGATGGCGTCCTTCAGGCTGGCCTCGGCGGCGAGCGCGGCCTTGGCGTCGTCCTCCTTGCCGGTCGCGACGTAGTAGCGCGCCAGCGAACGGTAGGAGATCATTTCGCGATCGATGTTGCGGGCAAGATCGGCTTCCGCGACGCTCTGGCGATAGGAGCCGACACCGGCGGAGACCCGCTCGAAGCCCATATAGGCGAAACCCATGGTGGCTGCCGAAAGCGCCAGCGTGACGGCAAAGCCGACCATGATCTTGGCGCGAAATCTGAGGGTTGGGAACCTGATCGACGACGATCGCTTCAGCCCCGGCATTCCAACCCCCGTCTTCGTTCTGAAAACCACGCGGGGTCCGGCAGCAACCCGCCCCAGTCCCCGGAGGGCAAAACTAAGGCAGAATCAATAAGGCCCGGTAAATAGGCAGCGGCCGCCGGTCTCGGCGCGGTACTACCTTGGTCGGCCCAGGGGTGCGGGCAAGGTGATTGACGCGCGGGTCCGGCCCGATACTTTAGAACCGATCAAACCTGTCCCTGCCCGGGCCAGGAGAACACATCGGGAGGTGTCCCATGTCATCGCGTCGAGCGGCGCCGTTGGCGCTTGCGGCGAGCATAGCTGCCGGCGAAGTGGCCCGGCCAATGACATTCCCCCTCACGACCTAGAATATAAAGACGGGCCGGAACGCGAACCTCGCGGCATGGCGCCGACACTCTTGCGACCCGCGCGGCCGACCGCGCCAAGAAAAGCAAAAAATTCTGGTCAGGGAGAACGCCTTTGGCGAAGCAGAACGGCAGCGCCACCGACAGTATTGTCGTGGTGCAGGCAAAGACCACCGGGCCGCGGGAGGCCGCCGACGAGATCGCGCGCCAATTGGCGACGGTCGATCTCGCCATGCTCGTGGTGTTCGTGTCGCCGTTCTATGACCCGCAACAATTCATTGCCGAACTGTCCGGCCGGATGCCCGATATTCCGATCTTCGGCTGCACCACGGCGGGCGAGTTGTCGCCCGGCGGCTGGGAAGAGGACAGTGTCGTGGCGATGGGCTTCGACGCGGCCGATTTCGTCATCGCGGCCCGGCCGCTGTTCGACCTCTCGACGTTTCGGGTCGACCACGGCCGTTCGATCTGCACCGAGTTGCAGAGCGAATTCGCGCAGCGCACCGAGCATTGCGATCACACCGACGATTCCTTCGGGCTGCTGTTCATCGACGGCATGTGCCAGCGCGAGGAAACCATCATGTCGGCGATCTACGCATCGCTCGGCGACATCCCGGTGGTCGGCGGCTCCGCCGGCGACGGCCTGCGCTTCGAGAAGTCCTGGGTCTTCCACGGCGGCAAGGCCCATACCGACGCCGCCGTCCTGATCCTGATCCGGACCCGGCTGCCGTTCCGCCTGTTCAAGTGCGACCATTTCGAGCCGACCTCGACCAAGATGGTGGTGACCGAGGCCGACATCGAGCACCGCATCGTCAAGGAGTTGAACGCCGAGCCGGCCGCGCTGGAATATTCCCGCGCCGTGGGCTTGAGCGAAAGCAAGCTCGAATTGTTCTCGTTCGCCGCGCATCCGGTGCTGGTCCGGGTCGGCGGCGCCTATTACGCGCGCTCGATCCAGCGCACCAATCCCGACGGGTCGCTGCAGTTCTTCTGCGCCATCGACGAGGGCATGGTGCTGACGGTGGCGCGCGAGCGCGACCCGATCGACGTGACGAGCCGCCTGCTCAAGGAGCTGACCGAGGATCTCGGCGAGGTCTCGATGTTCATCGGCTTCGAATGCGTGCTGCGCCGGCTCGACGTCGAGCAGCGCCAGCTGTCGCGGGAGATGTCGGAGCTCTATCGCCGTAACAAAGTGATTGGCTTTCAGACCTATGGCGAGCAGTATCGCTCCATGCATGTCAACCAGACGCTGACCGGCATCGCCATCGGCAAGCGGGCTGTCGCGCCGCAATGACCGATAGCAAGACCACGCGCATCGCTGCCCTCGAACGCGAAGCCGAGAAGCTGCGCAAGATCAACGCGGCGCTGATGTCGCGCGTCGAACGTTCGACCGACCAGCAGCTCAACGCGTTCTCGCTGTTCGAGACCGCGATCGCGCTGGATCAGCAGGTGCGCGACCGCACCCAGCAACTCAAGCAGGCGCTGCAATCGCTGGAGAAGACCAACGGACGCCTGCTGCAAGCCAAGCAGCAGGCCGAGGCGGCAAGCTCGCTGAAATCGTCGGTGCTGGTTTCGGTGACGCACGACCTGTTGCAGCCGCTGAATGCCGCGCGGCTGACGCTATCAGCGCTGACCGAGATGGCGACCGAGCCCAAGAGCGTCGCGCTGACCGACCAGATCGACCGCTCGCTGGCGACGCTCGAGGACATGCTGCGGACGCTGCTCGACATCTCGAAGCTCGATGCCGGCGTGCTCAGGCCCGAATTCGGTCCGGTCGCGATCGCTTCGCTGTTCGAGCCGCTGCAGCAGGAGTTCGTCGCGACCGCCGCCAAGCGCAATCTCGACTTCCGGATCATGCCGTCGTCGGCGGTGGTCCGCTCCGATCCGCTGATGCTGCGCCGGATCCTGCAGAACCTCCTGGCCAATGCGCTGCGCTATACCCAGCGCGGCACCGTGCTGATGGGATGCCGCCTCAAGGGCGACGATATCTGCATCGAGGTGCACGACACCGGGCCGGGCATCCCGGAAGCCCAGCGCGAGGCGATCTTCGTCGAGTTTCAGCGCGGCGACGCCGGCGCCGGCGACAAGGCGGGCATCGGGCTCGGCCTTTCGATCGTGCGCCGGTTTGCCGACCTGCTCGGCCATAACATCAGGCTGAGTTCGCGCGCCGGCAAGGGCTCGGTATTCTCGGTCACGGTGCCGCGCACCCTCGATCCGGTTGCGATCCCGGTGCGCGAACAGGCCAGCGTCGACTATCGCTATGGCGGCATGGAGGGCGCGAAGATCCTGCTGATCGAGAACGATCTCTCGAGCGCCGAGGGTCTCGCCCATTTGCTGGAGAAATGGGGCTGCGACGTCGCCGTGACGATCTCCAAGACCGAGGCGCTCGAGCGCATCCACGCGCTGGACGGCATTCCCGACGCCATCATCGCCGACCTGCATCTCGACAATGGCGAGACCGGAATCCAGGCCGTCGACGTGATCCGCGGCGAGATCAACGCCAAGGTGCCGGCGATCATCGTCACCGCCGACCACTCGGCCAAGGCCGCCTCCGACGTCTCGGCCTTTGGCCACGAACTCCTGAAGAAGCCGATCAAGCCCGCCGAGATGCGCTCGCTGTTGTCGTTCCTGCTCGCAGCGGAGCAGTCGAACGCGCGGTTATGACCAGCGCGTTTTCGAGCAAAGCGGATGCCGGTTCGCGTCGAGAAAACTCACCCCACGCAACACTGTCATCGCCCGGCTTGACCGGGCGATCCAGTATTCCAGAGACAGTCGTTTTCGATCGAGAGGCCGCGGCGCACTGGATCACCCGCCTTCGCGGGTGATGACAGCTGAGTTTGACGCTGCTGGCCGGCATACCTAACGCCGCGTGCCTCCACCGTGCCCCGTGGCTCTAGTCGCCGCGCGAGGGCGAGGCCGTCACCGGTGCATGGTCCTGCTTGCCGAAATCCAGTTTCGACAGCGCGATGATGGCCTCGGTCCGGCTGCGCACGCCGAGCTTGCGCAGGATCTCGGAGACATGCACCTTCACGGTGGTGACCGAGATATCGAGCTGATAGGCGATGTGCTTGTTTTGCAGGCCGCGGCAGATCATGTCGAGCACGCGAAGCTGCTGGGCGGTGAACTGGCCGAGCTGCTGCACCAGTTCCTTGGTCTCGGCCTGGCCCTTCCGCGCGGCGGCCGTGTCGCGGAAGCGCGTCGGCAGGAATACTTCGCCTTCGAGGATGCCGCGCAGCAGCCGGGCCAGCTCAGCCTTCGGCGTCGACTTCGGAATGAACCCGGAGATGCCGAGCGAGATCGCGCCGCCGATGATCCGGGAATCGTCATGCGCCGACACGATCACCAGCGCGCTGCGCGGCGCCGCGGCCCGCACCCGGTAGGCGCCGAGCAGGCCCGTGGTCCCGGGCATCGACAAATCGAGCAGGATCAGATCGAGGCCATCGCGCGCGGCGATCACATCAAGCGCGCCGTCGATCGAGGTCGCCTGCAGCACCTCGGCATCGGGAAATTCGGCCCCGATCACGCCGATCAGGGCGGCGCGGAATAGCGGGTGGTCCTCGACGATCAGCAGTCGAGGCGCACCCGCCTGATCGAGCGGCGGCTCGTCCGCCAGGGGCGCGGTCGTGGTCAATGCTGCGCCGTCCTCCCTCGGATCGCTGATGACAGCCATGATGTGCACGACGTTATCTCAAAGCCGACCGGGAGCCTATAGGCGGATAGTCAATGCGTCAGCCTCGCAGCGCAGCAAGCCTTAAGGCGTCTTCTCCGCCTTCGTGCCCGAGCTGGTCTCAAGGGCCGGAAGCGGAATCTTGCCGAGCTCGATGATCGCCTTGTTGCGGCTGAACAGCTTCAGCTTGCGCAGGATCTCGGTGACATGCGCCTTGACGGTGGATTCCGCGAGCTTGAGCTCGGTGGCGATCTCGCGGTTCTGCAGGCCGCGGATGATCAAGTGCAACACGCGGATCTGCTGCGGTGTCAGCTTCTGGATCCGCTCGCGCAGCGTCCGCGCGGTCTCGGACTGGTCCAGCGCGCCGACCGCGACGAAATCCCGCGGCGCCGAGACCGATCCGCTCAGCACCCGCGCGATCGCCTGCGACAATTCGCCGAGCGAAGTTGATTTCGGCAGATAGCCGACCGCGCCCATTTCCAGCGCCTCGCGGATGGTGTGCTTGTCTTCTTCACTGGAGACGATGGCGATCGGTAGCCGCGGATAGCGATCCCTGAGCTTCTGGAAGCCGGAGAAGCCGACGACGTCAGGCAGCAGCAGATCGAGCAACGCCAGATCAATATTCGGCTCGCTGGCGAGGATGCCGAGAGCCCCCTTGATCGAGGTCGCCTCATAGATCCGGGCATCGGGATGCGAGATGCGGATGGCGTTGCCAAGCGCCTCCCCGAACAAGGGATGATCGTCGATGATCAGGAACCCCATCATGAGGACCCTCGCACTGCTCTTCGGCTAGTTCCCGCCGGTATCCTGCACGCTCTGCAGATAGGCATATACGTTTCTGAGCTCGTCGTCGCTGAAGACGTCCTTCCAGGCCGGCATGCCCTTGGCTGGCCGCCCGTCATGGACCGTCTTCCAGAATGTCGATTCCATGTCGTCAGCATAGCGCTTCTTGAGCAGCCTGAGGTCGATCTTTCGCTCGGCCTGCACCGCGTCCGGACCGTGGCAATGGGCGCAGGTCCCGTTGAAGACCTCCCGGCCCGCAGTGGCATCTCCCTTGGCATCCCCACCGGCGGTCGCCGCGGTCTGAACCGGCTTCTCGGCAGCAGTCGCCTGCCCGACCGTGACGGGTTCGCTGGCCCCAACGGACGACGTCGTCGCCGGCGCCGCCTGGCCGAACTTCACCGGAGCGCCGTTCGGCACACCATATTTGGCAAACAGGGCGGAAATCTCCGGCTGCAGCGACGGCAGCACGCCGTTGATCTCATCGCGCAGCGCACCGGACGCCTTGGCGAAGCCGATCGCGGTCGCCCAGAGCAGGCCGTCGCCCTCGGTCGACACGATCCGGTATTTGTCGCCGTAGCTGGTCTTGTTGAGCCAACCCGCCACCGGCGCCCAGACGAAGGCGACATCGACCTTGCCCTGGTCGAGGGCGGTCATGCCCTCTTCCGGGTTGAGCACGGTGACCTTCTGGATATCGTCACGCATCGCCAGCAGGTTTTGCGGCGTCGACTGATACTGCACCGCAACCCGCAATCCCTTGAGGTCATCGATGCCGGCGAGCTTGCGATCCCTGGCGCCGACCAACGCGTAGCCTTCGTGAGCGATCGGCTTCGAGAAGATCACCGCCGGCCCCATGAAATCGTCGATCAGCGGCAGGCCGACCATGGCGTCGCACTGCCTGCTGAGCAGCGTCTCCCGCACGGTGCGCTTGCCGAAATAGGACTTGTACCAATTATAGCTCACCGTGCGGCCAAGCTTTTGCGCCACCGCCTGGCCGATCTCGAGATAGAGGCCGGGCTTGCCCGGCTCGTCGCTCGAGAACGGCAAATTGGTCGGGTCGGCGCAGAGCCGCAGCGGCGGCCTGGCCTCTTCCGCGCCGGCCGAGACGGCCGGCGCGAGCAGCGCGGCGGAGAGCAGCACGGTCCGGATCGCCTTTCCCAACTGCACGCGGCGCGCCGAGTTGGGTACTTCATTGCACTTGATGGACGCGGACAATGCTGCCTCCTTGCGACGATCGTTACTGTAGGGCGAACACGAACAGCGAGCCGCCTTCCGGTGCCGCGGCGACCATCTTCTTGCCGATGTCACCGAGGAAGGCCGGCAGCGCCGCGGTACGTCCGACCACGATCGCGACATACTGCTTGCCGTCGACCGAATATGTCACCGGACCGGCGCCGATGCCGCTTCCGAGGTTCTTGCTCCACAGCACCTTGCCGCTCTTGGCATCGATGGCGCGGAAGTCGCCGTGCAGGTTGCCGGAGAACACGAGGTTGCCGCCCGTCGTCAGCGTGCCGCCGTTGAAGGGCAGGTCTTCCTTGATGCTCCACACCTTCTTGTTGGCCACGGGATCCCAGGCCACGAGCTCGCCGAGGAAGCCGCCGGGACCCGGCTTGGTCGGGAATTCGGCGCCGAGATAGAACACGCCGCGCTTGTAGTTCACGTCAGAGACCGACCAGTCCATGCAGACATTGTTGCTCGGGATGTAGACGAGGCCGGTCCCAGGGTTGAACGACATCGGCTGCCAGTTCTTGCCGCCGATCAGGTTCGGGCAGATGTCCTTGGCGGGATGACCGGGGCCCGGACGCTTGTCCGGATCCTCTTCCGCCCGCATCGTGTTGATGTCCCACTTCTTGGCCCAATTGGCGAAGACATACTTCTCGGCCGAGATCACCTTGCCGGTCTCGCGGTTGGCGACGAAGAAGAAGCCGTTGCGGTCCGCCTTCATCAGAACAGGTGTTTCGGCGCCCTTGATCTTGAGGTCGGCGAGCAAGAGCTCGTTGACGCCGTCATAGTCCCAGGCGTCGGCCGGCGTGCCCTGGATATGCCACTTGATCTTGCCGGTATTGGGATCGATCGCCAGCGTCGAAGCGGTGTAGAGGTTGGTCAGCTTGCCGAAATTGCCGTCGCCGGTGGAGCGCACGCCGGTATTCCACGGTCCCGGATTGCTGGTACCCCAGTAGACCGTGTCGGATTTGGCGTCGTAGGAGCCGACCAG
Organism: Bradyrhizobium sp. INPA03-11B; assembly: GCF_040446015.1. Classification (NCBI taxonomy): domain Bacteria; kingdom Pseudomonadati; phylum Pseudomonadota; class Alphaproteobacteria; order Hyphomicrobiales; family Nitrobacteraceae; genus Bradyrhizobium; species Bradyrhizobium sp. INPA03-11B. The sequence goes on along the minus strand of NZ_JASGSR010000087.1, from coordinate 10,260 downwards.
CCAGGCTGCGCCGCCGCCATGCAGCCCGGTGTCGCCCTTCCAGGTGTCGCTGCCGGGTTCACCGGGCGCCGGCACCGTGAAGGTTTGCCAGAGCAGCTTGCCGTCCTTGAGGTTGAAGGCCTGCAACGCGCCGCGGACGCCATATTCGCCGCCGCCGAAGCCGGTGATGACCTTGTCGCGGACGATGAGCGGCGGCGAGGTGATGACCGAACCCTGCTTGTAGTCGACGACCGTCGAGGTCCAGAGCTCCTTGCCGGTCTCGGCATCGAGCGCGGTCAACTTGCCGTCGAGGCGGCCGACGAAGATCTTGCCGTCGGCGTAGGATACGCCGCGGTTGTTGACGTCGCAGCAAGCGTATTGAAGCACGTCATCCGGAATGTCGGGCTGCCAGGTCCATTTGCGCGCGCCGGTCGCGGCGTCGATGGCATAGACGTATTTCGGACCCCACGAGGTCGATACGTACAGGTTCTTGCCGATAACCACCGGCGAGGACTCGTTGGAGCGCAGCGAGGCGAGCGACAACGAATAGACCAGCTGCAGCTTGCCGGCATTCTCGGAATTGATCTGCTTCAGGGGGCTGAAGCGCGTATTGCCGTAGTCGTGGCCCGCGATCGCCCATCCGTTCGGATCGGACGCCGCCTTCACGACGGAATCGTTTGCTTTCGACGCACCAATGCTGGCCATCACCATGACGACCAGCGACACGCCAGCAAAGAAAATCCCGCTCCTCAGCTTCATTGGCTTCCTCCAATATGGTTTCGTTGCCGCGATGGATGCATCGCGCGCGCGGATCGATACCCAATTTCATGAACCAGCGATCTTGCGTCGCTGCGTCGGCGATGAAAATGACAGCAACGCTTTTGCGTCGTTATAGGCGGAAGGTAGTAGCGTCAGCGGCGACGATTTTTGCGTGCCGCAGGCAGCATCGATCTGCCGGAAATCGCCTGCACCGCCGCGCGATTTCGTCGCGCCGGAGCACGCCAGAAGCAGCTTGCAAATTGCCCATTGAACAGCCGCCTGCTAGGATCGGAGGCACAGCCCGGAGCCTTCCTGACAGGGCCGCACCTACGACTTTGATCGCGGTTACGTCCCACATGAAGCGTGGTCTACTGGGCCCATAACGAAGCTATTGGGAGAAACGCGTGTCTACAGTCAAACTGACGGTAAACGGCAAGGCGGTCTCGGTCGACGTCGAGGACCGGACCCTCCTCGTGCATCTGTTGCGCGAAAATCTGAACCTCACCGGCACCCATGTCGGCTGCGATACCAGCCAGTGCGGCGCCTGCGTCGTCCATGTCGATGGGCGGGCGGTCAAATCCTGCACCATGCTGGCCGGCCAGGCCGCGGGCTCCAACGTCACCACCATCGAAGGCCTCGCCAAGGGCGACGAGCTGCACCCGATGCAGGCGGCGTTCCGCGACAATCACGGCCTGCAGTGCGGCTATTGCACTCCCGGCATGATCATGTCCGCGGTCGATATCGTGCACCGCCATCATTCTCAAGGATCTGGCGGCAAGCTCGACGAGGAAACGGTTCGCCACGAGCTCGAAGGCAACATCTGCCGCTGCACCGGCTACCACAACATCGTCAAGGCGGTGCTCGACGCTGCCGGCCGCATGAAGGTGGCGCAGGCCGCCGAATAGCAGCCGCGCAACGCATACGATCAAGCTCATCACCGCCGATCTCGATGGAAACGGCGGCAAATCGAATCTCCGGTCGGGAGGACTAGACAATGGGTGTTGAAGGAATTGGCGCACGTGTCGTGCGCAAGGAAGATCGCCGGTTCATCACCGGACAAGGGCGTTACGTCGACGACGTCAAAATGGTCGGCATGAGTTACGCGCACTTCATCCGCAGCCCGCATGCCCACGCCAAGGTCAAGGGCATCAACTCAGCCGAGGCCATGAAGATGCCCGGCGTGATCGCCGTGCTGACTGGGCAGCAGATCGTCGACGACAAGGTCGGCAATCTGATCTGCGGCTGGGCCATCACCTCGAAGGACGGTTCGCCGATGAAGATGGGCGCGTGGCCGGCGATGGCGCCGGAGACCGTGCGCTTCGTCGGACAGGCGGTCGCGGTCGTGATCGCCGAGACCAAGAACCAGGCCAAGGACGCGGCGGAAGCCGTCGTCGTCGATTACGAAGAGCTTCCCGCGGCGGCCGACATCAAGGCCGCGATCAAGCCGGGCGCACCGCAGCTGCACCCCGAGGCCCCCGGCAACATCGTCTATGACTGGCATCTCGGTGACGAAGCCGCGGTCAAGGATGCGTTCAGCAAGGCCGCCAATGTGGTGACGCTCGACCTCACCAACAACCGCCTGGTGCCGAATGCGATGGAGCCGCGCGCAGCCGTCGCGCATTACGACCAGGCCGAGGAGCACTATACGCTCTACACCACCTCGCAGAACCCGCACGTCGCCCGCCTCGTGCTGTCGGCGTTCTACAACATCGCGCCCGAGCACAAGCTGCGCGTGATCGCGCCCGACGTCGGCGGCGGCTTCGGCTCCAAGATCTACATCTATCCGGAAGAGATGGTGGCGCTGTGGGCCTCCAAGAAGGTGGGTCGCCCGGTGAAGTGGACCGGTGATCGTTCCGAGGCCTTCCTCACCGACGCGCATGGCCGCGACCATGTCTCGAAGGCGGAGATGGCGTTCGACAAGGACAACAAGATCCTTGGCCTGCGGGTGAAGACCCACGCCAATTTCGGCGCCTATATGTCGCTATTCTCCTCGGCGGTGCCGACCTATCTCTACGCGACGCTGCTGTCGGGCCAGTACGTGATCCCGGCGATCTACGCCGAGGTGATCGGCGTCTACACCAACACCACGCCGGTCGACGCCTATCGCGGCGCCGGCCGTCCCGAGGCGAGCTATCTGATCGAGCGCATGATGGAGACGGCGGCGCGGCAGTTGAAGGTCGATCCGGCCGAGCTGCGCAAGAAGAACTTCATCACCACGTTCCCGTATCAGACGCCGGTCATCATGGCGTACGACATCGGTGACTTCCACGCCTCTATCGATGCCGCGATGAAGGCGATCGACTATGCCGGCTTCGCGGCCCGCAAGGCCAAGGCGAAAGCCGACGGCAAGCTGCGCGGCATCGGCTTCTCCTGCTACATCGAGGCCTGCGGCATCGCGCCGTCGAAGGCGGTCGGCAGTCTCGGTGCCGGCGTCGGTCTGTGGGAGTCAGCGGAAATCCGCGTCAACCCGGTCGGCACCATCGAGGTGCTCACCGGCTCGCACAGCCACGGCCAGGGCCATGAGACGACGTTCTGCCAGATCATCGCGGAGCGGCTCGGCGTGCCGATCAGCCAGGTCTCGATCGTCCATGGCGACACCGACAAGGTGCAGTTCGGCATGGGCACCTACGGCTCGCGCTCGCTCGCGGTCGGCGGTACGGCGATCGTGAAGGCGATGGAGAAGGTCGAGGCCAAGGCCAAGAAGATCGCGGCACATGCGCTCGAGGCATCCGAGAGCGACATCGTGATCGAGAACGGCGAGTTCAAGGTCACCGGCACCGACAAGTCGATCGCACTGCCGATGGTCGCGCTCGCCGCCTATACGGCGCACAACCTGCCCGACGGCATGGAGCCGGGTTTGAAGGAGACGGCGTTCTACGACCCGACCAACTTCACCTTCCCGGCCGGCGCTTACATCTGCGAGCTCGAGGTCGATCCGGGCACCGGCAAGACCTCCTTCGTCAACTTCGTGGCAGCGGACGACTTCGGCCGGCTGATCAACCCGATGATTGTCGAAGGCCAGGTTCATGGCGGCCTTGCGCAGGGCATCGGCCAGGCGCTGCTCGAAGGCGCGGTCTATGACGACACCGGCCAGCTCGTGACCGCGTCGTTCATGGATTACACCATGCCGCGCGCCGACGACCTGCCGTCGTTCCAGCTCTCCCACACCACGACGCTGTGTCCGGGCAACCCGCTCGGCGTCAAGGGCTGCGGCGAAGCCGGCGCGATCGGCGCCTCTGCTGCCGTGATCAACGCGATCACGGACGCCATCGGCAACAACAAGCTGGAAATGCCGGCGACGCCCGATCGCGTCTGGCACGCCATTCACGGTTGAGGGAGGAAGAGCCATGTACGAGACAAATTATCACCGCGCTTCCTCGGTCGCCGACGCCGCAGCCACGTTTGCCAAGGGCCAGGAAGCAAAATTCCTTGCCGGCGGTCAAACCCTGCTTCCTGTGATGAAGCAGCGTCTCGCCGCACCTTCCGACGTGATCGACCTCTCCAAGGTGCAGGAGCTGATCGGCATCGAGGTTTCGGGCGACACTGTCACCATCAAAGCCGCTACGCCGCATTACGATGTGGCGCAAAGCGATGCGGTCAAGAAGGCGATCCCGGCGCTCGCCAATCTGGCATCGGAGATCGGCGATCCCGCCGTGCGCTATCGCGGCACGATCGGCGGTTCACTCGCCAACAACGACCCGGCGGCGGATTATCCGGCGGCGGTGCTGGCGCTTGGCGCGACGGTCAGGACCAACAAGCGGTCAATCGCGGCGGAGGACTTCTTCAAGGGCCTGTTCTCAACGGCACTCGAGGATGGCGAGATCATCACGCAGGTCGCGTTCCCGGTTCCGGCCAAGGCGGGCTATGCGAAGTTTCCGAACCCGGCCTCGCGCTTCGCGCTGACCGGCGTGTTCGTGGCCAAGACCAAGGCGGGCGACGTGCGCGTCGCCGCGACCGGCGCATCGCAGAGCGGCGTCATGCGGGTGGCGCCGATCGAGCAGGCGCTGAAGGCGAACTGGGCGGCGTCGGCGCTCGATAGCGTCACGATCCCGGCGAGCGGCCTACTCGCCGACATCCACGGCTCGGCGGATTACCGCGCCAACCTGGTGAAGGTGATGGGACAGCGGGCGGTGATCGCCGCCGGCTAGCCCCTATCCTACCGGAACCTATGCAGACGGCGCGCAGCGATGCGCGCCGTTCGCGTTTTGCTGGCATTCCAGCCAAAAGGACTTGCCACATCCCGCAATAGGCGAGAGAATTTAGCTAATCAGCTAATTAAAAATACCGTCAGACGGACGGCCCCGGGGAGAGGACCCATGACGTTCGGCAGACCAAACGAGCCCCCATTGCCATGGCTAGCGACGGCCAGGCCGCGCCTTTGATGGCAGCGCCGGCGATCCCCGTGCGTCGGACAAGTGAACAAGACCCTTCGATTACTTCCCTATAGCAACAACGGAACAACAACGTGCTCGACAAGCCCGCCTCCCAAACCGCCGCTCGCACCTCGGGTCCGCTCACAGGCTTCCGCATCGTCGAATTCGCCGGCATCGGTCCCGGCCCGTTCGCCTGCATGCTGCTCGCCGATATGGGCGCCGAGGTCATCACGCTGGACCGGGTCGGCGCGGGCAAGAATTTGAAGGCGGTGGCGACCCGCGGCCGCAAGGTGATCGAGCTCGACCTCAAGAACAAGGCAGCCATTGCCGAAGTGCTCGACCTGCTCGGCCATGCCGATGCGCTGATCGAAGGCTTCCGACCCGGCGTGATGGAGCGCCTCGGCCTCGGCCCCGACGTCGTGCTCGCGCGCAATCCGAAACTGGTCTACGGGCGCATGACCGGCTGGGGCCAGGAAGGCCCGCTGGCCAACGCCGCCGGCCACGACATCAACTACATCTCGATCACGGGTGCGCTGGCTGCGATCGGCACCAAGGAGAAGCCGGTGCCGCCGCTCAATTTGGTCGGCGATTTCGGCGGCGGCGCGCTGTACCTCGTGGTCGGAGTGCTCGCAGCACTGCTCGAAGCGCAGAAGTCCGGCAAGGGCCAGGTTGTGGATACCGCGATGTGCGACGGCGCGGCCTCGCTGATGTCGATGTTCTACGACATGGCCGCGCAGGGTCGCTGGAGCGGCGGCCGCGACCAGAATTTCCTCGACGGCGGCGCGCATTTCTACGGCGTCTATGAATGCTCCTGCGGCAACTTCATCTCGATCGGCTCGATCGAGCCGCAGTTCTACGCGCTGCTGCGCAAGCATGCCGACCTGACCGACGCCGACTTCGACGCCCAGATGGACCGCAAGGCCTGGCCGGCGCTGAAGGCGAAGCTGGAAAAAGTGTTCAAGAGCAAGTCGCGCGCCGACTGGTGCACGATCATGGAAGGCACCGACATCTGCTTTGCGCCGATCCTCACCATGGAGGAAGCCCCTGATCATCCGCACATGGCAGCTCGCCAGGTGTTCGTCGAGCGCCACGGCGTCACCCAGCCCGCCCCGGCGCCGCGCTTCTCGCGGACGCCGTCGGCAATCCGCGAGCCGGAATTGGCAAAGATTGGTGATGTGACGGCTGAGTGGAAAACGGGGAAGTAAGTTTCGCTGTCGTCCCGGGAAGGCCGGGACCCATACCCCCGGAACGTCGTTGTTGCGCACGACCGTTCCGCGGGACTCCGAACCAACACACTCGATAGATTCCGCGGTATGGGTCCCGGCTTTCGCCGGGACGACACCTGTTGGTTTTGCGCTAGCGTGGCGCTACGACGCGCTTACGCCGCGTGATCGACCTTGAGCACGCCGCGGCGGATTTGGTCTTCCTCGATCGATTCGAACAGCGCCTTGAAATTGCCTTCGCCGAAACCGTCGTCGCCCTTGCGCTGGATGAATTCGAAGAAGATCGGCCCGATCGCATTCGCCGAGAAGATCTGCAGCAACACCTTGGTCTGGCCGCCGTCGACCACGCCCTCGCCGTCGATCAGGATGCCGTTGGTCCTTAGCCGTGCGACATCCTCGCCATGCTTGGGCAGACGGGCATCGATCCGCTCGAAATAGGTGTCGGGCGGCGACCGCATGAATGGCAGGCCATCCGCGCGCAACCGCTCGACCGTCGTATGGATATCGCGCGCGCCGCAGGCGATGTGCTGGATGCCCTCGCCGTGATAGACGTTGAGATATTCCTCGATCTGTCCGGAATCGCCGGCGTCCTCGTTGATCGGAATCCGGATCTTGCCGTCCGGGCTGGTCAGCGCGCGGGAGAACAGGCCGGATGCGCGGCCCTCGATGTCGAAGAAGCGGATCTGGCGGAAGTTGAACAGTTTTGCATAGAAGCCGGTCCAGACATCCATGCGGCCGCGATGGACGTTGTGGGTGAGGTGATCGACGTAATACAGGCCGGAGCCTGCGGGGCGCGGGTTCTCTGCTCCGAGCCATTCGAACTCGGCATCATAGGCTGAGCCCTTTGCGCCATAGCGGTCGACGAAGTAGAGCAGGCTGCCGCCGATGCCCTTGATCGCGGGGACGTCGAGCGTCTTCTCCGCGGACGACACATCCGCCGGCTCCGCGCCGAGCGCGATCGCACGCTCATAGGCGTGCTTGGCATCGACCACGCGGAACGCCATCGACGGCGCGCAGGGGCCGTGCGCGGCGACGAAGTTGAAGCCGTGGCTGCCGGGCTCCTCATTAACGAGATAGTTGATATCGCCCTGGCGATAGACCGTGATCGCCTTGGTCCGGTGGCGGGCGACCGCGACGAAGCCCATCAGCCTGAACAGCGCGTGCAGCTCAGCCGGATTGGGATGGGCGTATTCGACGAACTCGAAGCCGTCGGTGCCCATCGGATTCTCAGTGCTGATTTCGGCGGGCGGCGCATCGTGCGGAAACGGACCCATGGCGGCAACTCCCTGATTTGTCTGGGATCAATTTCCGTCATCTGGCGTACAACGTGCGTGCAAAATGAGGCTCGTTTTGCTAATACCGCGCACGATCCGTGCATGAAATGGACATTTGACGCATGCCTGAAGTCGACGCTTTCGACCTCAAAATGCTCGCCGCGCTGCAGGATGACGGCCGGCTGACCAACCAGCAGCTGGCCGACTTGGTCGGGCTTTCCGCCTCGCAATGCTCCAGGCGGCGGATGCGGCTGGAGGAGGAGAAGGTGATCGCGGGCTACCACGCCGACCTCGCCGGCGAGGCGCTCGGCTTCGGCCTGATCGCCTTCATCCACATTACCCTGGCGACCCACTCGCCCGATAACGCCAAGCGGTTTCGGGAGCTGGTCAACCGCGTCGACGACATCCAGGAGGCCTACGCGCTGACGGGCGACGCCGACTACGTGCTGAAGGTGATGCTGCGCGACCTGAAGAGCCTGTCCGACATCGTCAACAACGTGCTGATGCCGCACCAGAGCGTGGCGCATGTGCGCTCGTCGATCGTGCTCGACCGCCTGAAGGAGAGCACCAAGCTGCCGCTGAAATCGCTACCGGCCTGATCCGTCGCAAATCGAGGGAAATACGTCATTCGCTTCTGCCGTACGACCTGCGATCATCTGCCTGAATTGGTTCGATGCCGCGACATCGGCGGTGGGCTCCCTCTCCCCCTGTGGGAGAGGGTTGGGGTGAGGGGTTCTCTCCGCCGAGCACACTCTGCCGAGAGACCGATACCCCTCACCCGGATCACATCTTGCGATGTGACATAGCCGAAGCTTCGCTTCGGCGTACTTGACGGCCGCCTACGGCCGCCTATGCCTCTCCCACAAGGGGAGAGGTGCAGCGGTATGCGCGGCATCCAACGACAAGCCGAGGAAAGCCATGGCGCTGCAGCTGCGACCGAACTGCGAATATTGCGACAAGGACCTGCCACCGGGCGCCACCGACGCGCGGATCTGCTCCTATGAATGCACATTCTGTGCAGATTGCGCCGAGACCAAGCTCGGCAACGTCTGCCCGAACTGCGGCGGCGGCTTCGCGCCGCGCCCGATCCGCCCGGCCAAGCCGTGGCGGCCGGGTGTCTGTACCGTGAACCAACCGCCGTCGGACAAGCGGGTGCATCTCAAATACAGTCTTGAGGACTGCGCGGCGCATACCGCGCGGCTGAGGGACATCAGGCCGGAGGAGCGGTAGGACTTTTCGCCGTCATTGCGAGGAGCGAAGCGACGAAGCAATCCACCCCGTCGTCATACGCGGATCGATGGATTGCTTCGCTTCGCTCGCAATGACGGATTCGTCACTCCGCCGCGACGATCGTGCCCTCGACCTCGCCGAACCCGACGCGATAGCCGTCGCCCTGGCACCAGCCGCGCATCACAAGCGAGTCGCCGTTTTCGAGGAACGAGCGCGTGACGCCGCTCGCAAGCTCCACCGGCTCGGTGCCGTTCCAGCTGATTTCGAGCAGGCTACCGCGCTGGTGCTTTTCGGGGCCGGAGATCGTGCCGCTCCCTAAGAGATCGCCGACGTTCATCGCGCAGCCGCTGGAGGCGTGGTGCACCAGTTGCTGCACCGACGACCAATACATGTATTTGAAGTTGGTGCTGCAGATCGTCTTCGCTTCGTTCATCGCACCGGCGCGCAAGCCCACGTCGAGCTGCATGTCGTAATTGTTCGGCTGGGCCTGCTTGAGATAAGCGAGCGGCTCCGGCTCTTGCTTCGGGCCCTGCATTCGGAACGGCTCCAGAGCCTCGCGGGTCACCACCCATGGGCTGATCGAGGTCGCGAACGCCTTGGCCTGGAACGGACCGAGCGGCACGTATTCCCACTGCTGGATGTCGCGCGCGCTCCAGTCGTTGAGGATGACGAAGCCGAAGATCATCTCCTCGGCCTGCTTCTCGGTGAGCATCTCGCCCATCACCGACGCCTGCCCGACGACGACCCCCATCTCGAGCTCGAAGTCGAGCCGCTTGCAGGGGCCGAAGCTCGGCACCTCAGCGGTCGGCGGCTTGAGCTGGCCGCGCGGCCGCTTCACTTTGGTGCCCGACACCACCACCGTCGAGGCACGGCCATTGTAGCCGATCGGCATATGCAGCCAGTTCGGCTGCAGCGCGTTGTCCTTGCCGCGGAACATGACGCCGACATTGGTGGCGTGCTCCTTCGACGAATAGAAATCGGTATAGCCCGACACGGCGAACGGCATGTGCAGCCTGACGTCAGCCATCGGCACCAGCGCCCGTGCGCGCAATTCCCTGTTGTCGCGCAGCTCCGGATGGTCGGAGCGCAGCAGCTCGCTGATCCGCGCCCGCGTCGCCGACCACACTTTTGGCCCGAGCGCCATGAAGGCGTTCAGCGAGGGCTGCGAGAACACGCCGAGCGGCCCGACATCGAGCCGGGAATCCTGCTCGAGCTCCCAGAGATCGAGCACATAGTCGCCGATCGCAACGCCGACGCGCGGCGCGAGGCCATCCTTCGACGAGAACACGCCGTAGGGCAGGTTCTGGATCGGAAAGTCGGAGGTGGGCGCGACGTCGATGAAGGAGCGGAGGTTGGGGTCGTTGGGGTGTCTCTTATACACATCTCCGAGCCCACGAGACATGTCCAGCAATCTCGTATGCC
>NZ_JASGSR010000086.1:0-35453 GCF_040446015.1 Bradyrhizobium sp. INPA03-11B | reverse complement strand
GTGTGGGACCGCTGCGGTTCCCGCAATGGTTCCGTCGCCGGAATTGGCACGAATCCGCAAAGAACTGGCCTCGAGTTAACGCCTCCACGTTCCCTGGCCATATTCCGCGGAATCGGGAACCGAACGCGAGAAAAATCAGTCAAGGAGTTATGATGCTGTTCGGCTCGAGCGCCGCAGTTTGCGGCGCCGTAGTTGCGCTCACCATTTTTGGCCGAGCTGCTGGAAGTGAAATCGGTGCGGTTCATTCAAGCGATGTCGTCAATGCTGCTTGTGGGGATGCGATCGTTGGCGCGGCATCCATGTACAATCCGTTCAAGCCCGGCAAGGAGGAGGGCGGTCCGAGCACTGCTTCCGGCGAGCGCTATGATCGCTCGGCCTGGGCGGCCGCCATCAAGACAAGTCTGCGTCGGAAGTTTGGTGGGGTCGAGTTCGGCGCGAGGCCGAAATATGCCCTGGTCGAGGCTGCAGGCAAGAAGGTCATCGTCAAGATCAACGACGTGGGGCCACTAAGGCCTGGCCGCATCATTGACCTCAATGAGCGGACGATGAGCTATTTCGATCCAAGCCTGCAGCTCGGGGTCATCAATGATGTAAAAGTCAGCCCGCTTGCAGGGGATTATTGGAGTCCCGGACCGGTGAGCTGAAGCCTTAGTCAGCGACGCCAATGATTGTCCATGTGCGCTTCATGGATGTCCTCTGCGACTCGTTTTTCCCATAGGCTAGGCGATACGGCAACGGCCCAACCTTGCGGAGAATTCATGAAGCGTTTTGACTGATCGGGAGTTGTTGGTTGGCCTCGTATGGCGAGGCTTTCCGAACCATCGACGTGGAGGGGCACTATGCAGCAGACCCTCATCTCCAGTTTCGCAGTTATTCTGCTTGGTCTAGCGGCCGCGCATGCCCAAACCGGTACGCAATCGAGTGGTCAAGCGAGGACGGGTAGCGGAACGCTCGCATCCGACCCGCTCAGTGTTCCGACATCGCCGCTGCCGTCGTCGCAGGGATCTACTCTTGGCGGCGGAACGAATGCGTCGAGCACGGGCGCGACTGGCGGCACGTCGACCAGTCCGGAAGTTCCTTTGCAGTTGCCGGGAGAGGCGTCCAACACGTCGACCCAAGCAGCGAAAACCACGACGTCTGCATCCGGATCGTCGGCCGGCACGGCAACCGGTGGCGGTTCGTCGGCTAGCACAAGCTGCGGTCCGCAGGTTCCTTCAACGGATGGTGGATCGGCGAATCTGACCGAAATAGCGGGAGGCTTGTCGCTCGGCGAATGCTAGGGCTCCGCGTCGTGGACATAGCAGCTTCGTAAGGCGGGTAGAGCAATGCGAAACCTTCCGCGCGCTTCTCCCTGATGCAACCAGGTCGATCATGAGCGTTGCGACGGCGATGCCTGGTCGGGTGTTTGGAAGGCGGCGTCGGGCGGCGTTCCCGGGGACGATCGATGGGCTGATGTTGCCGGAAGCACGATCACTTTCGCTCCGATTTTCACCCGCTCATAAAGGTCCATGACGTCGTCATTGGTCAGCCGGATGCAGCCGGACGAGACCCGCTTCCCGATCGTGTCGGGTTTGTTGGTGCCGTGAATTCTATACTCGGTCTCGCCCAGATACATCGCCCGGGCGCCGAGCGGATTTCCGGGACCGCCTGCCATGAACCGCGGCAGGTAAGGTTGACGCGAAATCATCTCCGAAGGCGGACGCCAATCCGGCCATGCTGTTTTGCGGGCCACGGTCTGTTCACCGGACCATGTGAAACCCTCGCGGCCGACACCGATGCCGTAGCGCATCGCTTGCCCGTCGTTCAGAACGAGATAGAGGAATGTGTTTTCGGTATCGATGACGACGGTGCCCGGCGTCTGGTGGCTGACGTAGTCAACCACCTGCCGATCAAGTCTTGCGGGTGCGACAGCGGCTTTTGGTGTTTCGATCCGAGGCGACGGGATCGAGACAGGAGCCGAGACCGGAGCCGGAACTGGCACTGGTACGTGAACCGGAGTTGGTGTGCGGGCTGGAGCTGGAGTTGACAGCGCGAGGACTTGATGCGCGGTCGATTTTTTTGTCGGTTGAATGCTCGCCGGGCGAGGCAGCAAACCGTAGCCCAATGCGGCAGCGGCCATGGCGCCGATTGCAACTCTTCCGGCCACCGGTAGCGCGAGCGTCTCCGTCTTCGCACGCTTTGCCCGCTTTGCCATATCTTTCCCCAGGTCCCTGTGCCTGGACGAGTTACCCAGCAAATTCTAACAAACTGCGAAGCGATTTCGCTCAGGCCGGAAGTCGTTAAGCATCGTTAACGCCAGCGCGGAGGGCGGATTGGCCCACCGGGCCCGCGCGAAGCGCGGCCCGACGACAGGCTCCGGTGTCATCCGCCGTGCATCCGGCAGAAGAGGGCGGATGACGCTTCGCTCATCCGCCCTGCGCACCTGCCGCTACAGCGTCACCACGATCTTGCCGAGGTGCTTGTTGGCTTCCATGTGCTCGAAGGCCTCGCCGATGTCGGCGAACTTGTAGACCTGGTCGATCGGCAGCTGCAGCTTGCGCGCCTCGACGGCGGGCCAGATGTCTTTGCGCACCTCCTCGAAGATCTCGCGGATCTCCTCGATCGAGCGGGTGCGGAAGGTGACGCCGATATACTGGATGCGGCGCGCCGCATGCAGGTCGAAGTTGAAGTCGGCATGAGTGCCGCCGAGCCGGCCGACATTAACGATGCGGCCCTTGACCTTGGTCGCCTTGAGATTCTGGTTGGCGACCGATCCGGAGACCTGGTCGACGATCAGATCGACGCCTTCGCCATTGGTCGCCTGCAGCACCTGATCGACCCAGGCGGGATCCTTGGAGTCCACCGCGAGATCGGCGCCGAATTCCGTCAAGCGGCCGCGGCGCATCGCATCGGTCGAGGACCCCACCACGAGCTTCGCGCCCTTCAGCTTTGCGATCTGCATCGCCATCAGGCCGACGCCGGAACTCGCGCCCTGGATCAGTACGGTCTGTCCGGGTTGCAGCGCGCCGTTGGTGACGACGGCGTTGTGCATGGTGGTGAGCGCGACGGGCAGGGTGGCGGCTTCGTCGAAATTCATGTTCGACGGTGAGCGAAACAGCCTGCCGTGATCGGCGAGCGTGTACTCGGCGAACGCGGCGCCGCCGGAGCCCATGATCTTGTCGCCGACCTTGACGCCCTTGGCGTCGGGGCCGAGCTCGGCAACTTCGCCGGCCCATTCCATGCCGAGCACGGTGCCGACGCCGCCGGCTGCGCCGTGCGCGTGGCCCTTGGTCATGCCGAGATCGGCGCGGTTCAGCCCGCAGGCGTGAACCTTGACCAGCACCTGCGTGCCCTTCGGCACGGGCTTTGCGACGTCGGTGATCTCGGGGCCGTTGGCTCCGTACACATAGGCTTTCATGGGTTTGTTCTCGTTTGAGTGGCTTAACTCGGTAGTATGTGTACCGTGATCCTGCGAGGCTGTGAATCCATTCACCCCGTCATTGCGAGGAGCTCGCGACAAAATCGCAAAGCAATTTAGCGCTGAAGCAACGAAGCAATCCAGGCTTCCGCGTATGCCGCCCGATGGATTGCTTCGCTTCGCTCGCAATGACGCGGATAAGGCGATGCGCATTGTCCCCGTCATCCCCGCGCAAAGGCTTCGCCTTTGTCGCTAGAGGTGCGAGGCTTCGGCGCAATTGCGCCGCTGGGCGAGCCTCGAAGGATGAACGGCCCGGCTGTTGGCCGTCGCCCTTCGAGGCTCGCTTCGCGAGCACCTCAGGGTGACGGATAACATGTCCTGCTTCGGTCAGAAGCTACTCCGCAGCCTGGCGCTTGCCGCCGGACATCATCGCCTCGAGCCGTTCGCGGATGATCGCTTCCGCCTCGTGGACGATGCGCGAGATCAGTTCGGCGCAGGACGGGATGTCGTGGATCAGGCCCTGCACCTGGCCGGCCGACCAGATGCCCTCGTCGGCATCGCCGGTCGCGTAGACCATCTTGCCGCGGGCGCCGGCGACCAGCTCGCGCACGTCCTCGAACTTGGCGCCTTCCTTCTCCATCGCAACGACCTTGGTCGAGATCGCATTCTTGGCGACGCGCGAGGTGTTGCGCATGGTGCGGAAGATCAGCTCGGTCTCGCGCTCGTCATTGGCAACGATGCGCTCCTTCACGAGCTGGTGGATCGGGCTCTCCTTGGTGCACATGAAGCGCGTGCCCATGTTGATGCCTTCGGCGCCGAGCGCCAGTGCAGCGACGAGGCCGCGGGCATCGCCGAAGCCGCCGGAAGCGATCATCGGGATCTTGACCTTGTCGGCGGCGGCCGGAATCAGGATCAGGCCGGGGGTGTCGTCCTCGCCGGGATGGCCGGCGCATTCAAAGCCGTCGATCGAGATCGCGTCGGCGCCCATCCGCTCGGCGGACAATGCGTGACGGACGCTGGTGCATTTGTGCAGCACCTTGACGCCGTGCTTCTTGAACTCGTCGACATGCTCCTGCGGCTTGTTGCCGGCGGTCTCGACGATCTTGATGCCGCTTTCGATGATGGCCTGGCGATACTCGGCGTAAGGCGGCGGCTTGATCGCGGGCAGGATGGTCAGGTTCACGCCGAACGGCTTGTCGGTCAGCTCGCGGCAGCGCGCGATCTCCTTGCGCAGATCCTCCGGCGTCGGCTGCGTCAGCGCAGTGATCATGCCGAGCGCGCCGGCATTGGCGACGGCGGCAACCAGCTCCGCGCGGCCGACCCATTGCATGCCGCCCTGCACGATCGGGTGGTCGACGCCGAACATTTCGGTGAAGCGCGTCTTGATCATTCTGCCCTCGTTTCCATCGGAATTTTCCGCGACGCGGACGGCCGCGCACGGCGTTGTTTTTTGGATGTCGAGGGAAGGATGCAGTCCTGTCCGGCAAATGTCTACCGGTGACCTGCGGCGTGCCCATGCGGAAATGACGGGGCGCGGAGTTCAGGCGAGGGTGGGGCAGAGAGTTTTGGTCAACTGCTTAGGAGCGCGGACCCGGTGCGCACTGTTTCATCCGCGTCATTGCGAGCGAAGCGAAGCAATCCATTTCGCCACTTGCGGAGCGATGGATTGCTTCGTCGCTGCCGCTCCTCGCAATGACGGTGGTTGGCGTTACGCCGGCACGGCGTCCTTCTTCGACGCGGCGGTTTCCTCGTCGAACGCGGCCGCGATGTCGCGCATGCTGACGACGCCGATCAGGCTGTAATTGTCGATCACAGGCACGTGGCGAATGTGGTGCTTGGTCATGAGATGACGGATGTGCTCGAGCGTGTCGCTCGAGGTGCACGACACCAGCTGCTGCACCGAGACCAGCTGCGAGACCTTCATGCCGGCGCCGGCCGCGCCGTGCTCGGCGATCGCGCGCACCACGTCGCGCTCGGTGAACATGCCGACGGCGGTGTTGCCCTCGGTGCGAACGACATCCTTGACCACGAGCGCGCTGATATTGCTGGCGCGCATCAGTTGTGCGGCGATCGCCACCGTCTCGTTCATGCGAACCGTGGCGACGCGAGGGGTCTTCTTGCGCAGGATATCTCCGACTTGCATGGCAACCTCCTTGGTTATAGTTGACAGGATTCTGGTATACAAAATACCAATTGTCAACGCCGCCTCTGAAGAAACTACCATCTGGAAACAGCCGAAATAGGCAGAATCGCTGACGTTTCAGACGATTGTGACTTGGAGTGAGCAGGCACGTCGTCGGCCGGTCCGGGCGTTACTGGTATCTGGCATCCCTGAATGGCCAAAACAAAGAGGCGCACCGAAGTGCGCCTCCATGAGTTCAGTGCCGAAATCCGGCAGTGAAATCAGCCCGGCATCTCAGGCCGTTTTCTCAGGCCGTCTTGGCGTTGGTCGCGGTCTCGGCTGCGGCCGCAGCCGCCTCGTTGCCGTTGATGAACGCGCGGCGCATCGGCTTGATCACGAACAGCGCCATCAGCGCCGCGGTGGCATTGAGCGCGACCGCGATCACGAACACCGCCTGCCAGCCAAAGCTGGCGGCCACGATGCTGGCGGCCGGCACCAGGAGCGCGGCGGTGCCTTTCGCGGTGTAGAGCATGCCGTTGTTGGTGGTCGCGAATTTCGAGCCGAAGGTGTCGCCGCAGGTCGCCGGGAACAGCGAGTAGATCTCGCCGAACACGCCGAAATAGACCGCGGTGGCCAGCACGAACACCAGCGGGTTATGGCCCCAGGTCGACAGCGTCAGCAGCATCAGCGCGCCGGTGCCGAACGCGATGAACATGGTGTGCTCACGGCCGATATTATCGGAGACCCAGCCGAAGAACGGCCGTCCGAAACCGTCGAAGATGCGGTCGAGCGAGATCGCAAAGGTCAGCGCGGCCATCTGGAAGCCGGCGAGCGAGACCGGCGTCGTGGCGATCTTGTAGTCGTGCGCGATTGGTGCGATCTGCGCCGCTGCCATCAGGCCGCCGGAGGCGACCATCACGAACACCAGATACATCACCCAGAAGATCGGGCTGCGCAGCACCTGCGGCGGCGTGAAATCGATCTTGGTCTGCGGCAGGTTGAGCTGCTTCTTCTTCGGCGGGATCGAGACCGCGGGCTTCTGGATGAAGAAGGCCAGCAGGAACACGATCAGGCCTTGCCCGATGCCGAAATCGAAGAACGCGGTCTGGTAGCCGCTCGAGGCGATCATGTTGGCGATCGGCACCACGGTCAGCGCTGCGCCCGCGCCGAAGCCTGCGGCGGTGGCGCCGGCGGCGAGGCCGCGGCGATCGGGAAACCATTTCAGCGCATTGCCGACGCAGGTGCCGTAGACCGAGCCGGCGCCGATGCCGCCGATGACGGCCGCGGCATAGAGCATGGTGAGTGAATCAGCGTAGGAGTTCAGCACCCAGGACAGCATGATCATCACGCCGCCGAACATGATGACGATCCGCGGGCCGTATTTGTCGACGAACCAGGCCTCGACCGGCACCAGCCAGGTCTCGGTCACCACGAAGATCGTGAAGGCGAACTGGATTGCCGCGCGACCCCAGTGATGCGCGCCGTCGATCGGATCGACGAACAGCGTCCAGCCATATTGCAGGTTGGCGATCATCGCCATGCAGACGATGCCCATGACGAGCTGCAGCCAGCGGAAGCCGCTGAACGAAGGTTGAGCTTGTGTTGCGGCAGTATTGCTGGAAACCATCAAATCCTCCCGAGTGCGCCTGGTCTTCTTGTGACCCAGTGTCGCAATTGTTGTGACGTATCGTCGCAAGCACTTGGCGGGAGGTTGGTATACTATATTCCAGAAAGCAAGCCCATCTTTCTGCTGCATCGCAGCAAAACTGGCATACTTTGGGCTGATTTGGACTCGGCGATCGGTGCCGCAAAATGAAAAACGCCCGGCTTTGGCCGGGCGTTTTCGTCAGCAGAAGCGGCGCGTTGCCTAAGCCATCGCGGTTGATTTCGCGACCACGATTTTCCGCCATGGCTTGAGCAGGGCGATCGCCAGCAGCGAGGCAAGGATGTTGGCGCCGGCTGCGATGATGAACACGTTGTCCCAATTGCCTGACGACTGCTGCATGTAGTTGGCGATCGGCACCAGCAGCGCGGCGGTGCCTTTCGCGGTGTAGAGCAGGCCCGCATTCGTCGTCGCGAACTTGGCGCCGAACGTGTCGGTGCAGGTCGAGGGGAACAGCGAGTAGATCTCGCCCCAGGCGAAGAACACGAAGCCCGAGAGCAGCACGAACCACACCGGATCGTGGCCCCAGAGGTAGAGCATCCAGATGCCGAAGCCTTCCATGCCGAAGGCGATGAACATCGTGTTCTCGCGGCCGATCATGTCGGAGATCCAGCCGAAGAACGGACGCGTCAGACCGTTGAGGACGCGGTCGATGGTGGCCGCGAAGGTCACGGCCGTCATCGTCACCGCCATCAACGTGACCGGCACGCTGTCGACCTTCCAGTCGACCGCGATCGGCTTCAGGTTCGCCGTCACCATCAACCCGCCGGCGCCGACGATCACGAACATGAAGTACATCAGCCAGAAGATCGGCTGCCGCAGCACTTCGGTCGGCTGATAGTTGCGCCGGGTCTGGATGATGTTGGCATTCTGCACGACGGCCGGCACCTGTCCGGCCTTCGGCGCGAGCAGGAAGAAGGCGAGCAGCACGATGATGATGCCCTGGCCGAGACCGAAATAGAGGAAGGTGGTCTGGAAGCCGGAGTCCTTGATCATCGCCTGGATCGGCGCGACCGTGAGCGCGGAGCCCGCGCCGAACCCGGCTGCGGTGATGCCCGCCGCAAGCCCGCGCTTGTCGGGAAACCATTTCAGCGCGTTGCCGACGCAGGTGCCGTAGACGCCGCCGGCGCCGATGCCGGCGATGATCATGCCGAGATAGTAGCCGTTCAGCGAGGTCGCCTGCGCGTTGATCGCCCAGCCGATCGCGCAGAGGATGCCGCCGATCAGCACGACGAGGCGCGGACCGTATTTATCGACGAACCAGCCTTCGACCGGCACCAGCCAGGTTTCGAACAGCACGAAGAGCGTAAAGGCCCACTGGATCGATGCGCGATCCCATCCAAACTTCTTCTGGATATCGGGTACGAAGAATGTCCACCCGTATTGATAGTTTGCGATCATCACCATTGCGGCGACGCCGATCGCAAGTTGCGTCCAGCGATAGGTGTCGCTGACACGCGCGGCCGCGGGGGCCGCAGTTGCCTGAACCATGTCCGACATTCATCCTCCCAGTGCGCGCTTTGTCATTCTGCTTGTGGCGCGGCGCGATCATCTTGGTATCCGATATGCCAAGGTTCAAGCTGTCGCGGAGGCAGCGTGCGCATATGCCGCAGAAGACTCAGGCGCGCGGGAACACTAGTTCAGCGCGCAAAAAAATGGCCCCGGAAATCGGGGCCATTGGTCGAAGGTTCTATGTCAGGTCGCATCTTGCAGCGAAACACGCGCGGCGAAGAGCGCCGGGAAATTGCCGTGCGTCAGAGGCCGAAGCGCGGCAGGTCGCCGTTGCGGTTGGAGATCTCCGCGCTCTTCATCAGCAGGCGGTCGATCGAGGCCAGCAGGCGGCCGAGCAGGGTGGAGGAGGGCGCGAGCGCGATGGCGGTAGCAGTCGTCTTGGACATTGGTGTCCCCTTTCACTGGAGGCCAGCAATGGGCCGGCATCATCTGCAGCCAAACTATGTATACCAGATGCCAGATACAACGGACTTGTTTGCATAGCAGCATTCGCCGCTGTGCATTGCAGCATAATTGGCCTCTTGGCATCCCAGATCCGAGGGAAAGCGGCGTGAAACCAGAGCCTTGGATCAGGCGTTTCCGGCCACCGGGTCACGCCCGGGCGGTGCGGCCGTCATAAAGAAAAAAGAAGGCCGCCCCGATGGGCGGCCTTGAGTGACTGGGTTTGCTTTTCTTCTTGGCCGGTTGAAGGGTCGGGGCCAGATCCCTTCACCGCGTCCAGTCTTCGCCCGCGCACAGCGTTCCCATGCAGCCGCGTACGTTCAGGGTGCCCGACGACACCAGCGTCACCGAGCTCTCATAGGTCTTGCCGTCGTCGGCGTTGTAGATCCGGCCCGCCCATTTGTTCGGGCCGGCGGACTGCATGTTGATGAACAGCGACATGCCCATCACCGGCCGGGTGCGCTGAGCGGGATCGGCATTCTTGTCGTCGAGCTGCGCCTTGCCGGTGGCCTTGTCGGTCGGCTCCTTCAGCCAGACGACACGGCCGCACAGCGCGGCGCCGCAGCGGTGGACCTTGATCCTGGCGTCGCCGGACTGGGTCAGCCAGACGCCGGCCGGATCGTTGGCCTTGTCGGTGGCTTTGGCGGCGTCGGCGGTGCCGCCGAGCAGCGGGATGTGAAACGCCGCCACGATCAGGCGACGGGTAAGGTGAGCGTGGATCAGCTGCTTTAGGGCCTTGAGCTGGCCGTCACTATCTGCGGGTAAAGTCATCATCCACCTTCTTCATGAAAAATTTCATGATAAACACGAAATAAATCACGTTTTAGGTTGAGTCAACAACATTACCAAGGCATGATGCATCCCAGCCGTCATGGCCTGTTTGGCAAAAATTTTTTCGGGTGGGTGCGATGGGGAAATCGGTTCGCGAGCAGCGCCAGCTTTGGTTTCGAAGGCTCGATCGGGCGTTCTGGGTGATCTGGGCAGCGCTACCGGTGGTGCTGTGGCTCGCCTATTACCGCACCACCACGGCCTCGGCCACGATCGCCGAAAGCCTCACCGGCGAGCAGGCCAAATGTGCCGCCATCGTCGCCAACCCGCTCACCATGTCGGCCAAGGGCCAGGTGCTGTTCTGGTCGCTGTTCGCGCTTGGGGTATCGTTTTACGCCGTGTTGATCGGCATCCTTCATCGCATGGTCAATCGATTCGCCAACGGGCGGATCTTCGTGTCCGAAACGCTGCAAGGTGTCTGGTGGATGGGGATCTTCCTGGTGGTCTGGCCGTTTGTGGATACGATCACGACCGTTGCGGTGAGCTATGCCCTGTATCAACTCGGTGACGTCAAATTCTTCCTGCCGAGCTACGGCGTCGACGTCAGCACCGTCGCCGGCGGCGTCTTCCTGATGGCGCTGAAGTTCGTGATCGAGCACGCCATCCTGTTGCAGTCCGAAAACGAGCTGACGATCTGAGGTGATGCCGGTGCCCATCGTGGTGAACCTCGATGTCATGCTCGCAAAGCGCAAGCGCCGCCTCGGAGACCTCGCGGACGCGATCGGCATTTCGATTCAGAACCTGTCGATTCTGAAGACCGGCAAGGCCAAGGCGATGCGCTTCTCGACGCTGTCGGCGATCTGCCGCGAGCTGGACTGCCGGCCGGGGGACATATTGGAATATGTGCCGGGCGATGAGGGCGGCGATGCGGAGGGTGGTGAGGGCGGTTGATCCGGCGCTTGATCGATCTCGGCAAACTCCTTAGGGCGCGCCGGAATCTTGATTACGCTCCTTAAGCGTGAAGTATCGAATGAAAAGGCTCGTCCAGATGAGATCGATAAGATCGCGAACGGTTCGGGTCTCTGGCGATAGCGTGCTCACCTCCTGTTCTTTGAGTAGCTCGTGAAGAGCTTCGATTCCGGAGAGTTTTTCGAGTTCGCTGTCGGAGCGTTTAGCGGCCCCGCATCTAGCCATGGCATTCTTCAGAAGTTCCGATAGTTCAAGGTCACATTTCAGGAGTGTGAGGGCTGCAAGGCGGACTGCCGCTATCTGAGGGCCTGGATCGGTCGCGCCATCAACAAACCGATAGCGTTCGAGTGCCCTTATGATAGGGACCAGACTCAAGAGTCTCGCGCTGGCAGTACGCACCTCATCTTGCAACATCTCGCAGATCTTCTGGTAGCGCTCGTTGTTGGAGACGAACTTTTCACGAAGGTCTGCGCGTTCAGCGAGCTCTATCCCTACTAGCAGGGTATTCACGCACAGCTGGAATATAGGGAGCGTCAGTTGACCGAACGTGGTAGCAGGCACGAGGACCCGCCAGCTCAACTCAACCAGCGCGGCAGCGGCAGGTTTTTCTTGCGCAGGAAATCCGGATTGAAGAGCTTGGACTGGTAGCGCTGGCCCCCGTCGGCGAGGATGGTGACGATGGTCTTGCCGGGGCCGAGGTCGCGTGCAAGCCGCATCGCGCCGACGATGTTGATCGCGCTCGAACCGCCCAGCACCAATCCCTCATGTTCGATCAGGTCGAACAGGACCGGTAGCGCCTCCTCATCCGTGATCTGGTAGGCCATGTCGATCGGTGCGCCTTCAAGGTTCTTCGTGACGCGGACCTGGCCGATGCCCTCGGTGATCGAGTCGCCTTCGGTCGTCAGCTTGCCCTTGGTAAACCAGTTGTAGAGGGCGGCGCCCATCGGATCGCTGAGCGCAATCTTCACGTTCGGATTGCGTTCCTTGAGGGCGCGCGCAACGCCGCCCAGGGTGCCGCCGCTGCCGACGGCACAGGTGAAGCCGTCGATCTTGCCGTCGGTCTGCTGCCAGATCTCGCGGCCGGTCGTGCGATAGTGGCCGTCGCTGTTGGCGACGTTGTCGAACTGGTTCGCCCAAAATGCTCCCAGCTCCGCGGCGAGGCGCGCGGAATAGCGCGCATAGTGGCTCGGGTCGGAATAGGGCACCGCGGGTATCAGGCGCAGATCGGCGCCGTAGAGCCGCAGCAGGTCCTGCTTCTCCTGACTTTGCGTGTCGGGCATCACGATCACGGAACGATAGTCGCGGGCATTGGCCACGAGCGCGATGCCGATGCCGACATTGCCGGCCGTGCCTTCGACGATGGTGCCGCCCGGCTTGAGCAGGCCGCGTTGCTCGGCGTCGTTGATGATCGCGAGAGCCGCCCGATCCTTGATCGAGCCGCCCGGATTGAGGAATTCGGCCTTGCCGTAGATGTCGCAGCCGGTGGCTTCCGACGGTCCGCGGAGTTTGATCAAAGGCGTGTTGCCAATCGCTTCCAGAACACTCGAGCGAACACTCATGCTGCCGCAGCCTTCGTTTTGTTGCGGCATCTTACGCCGGGCTGGTCAGTGCGTTGGTGCTGTTCTCAGGTTGATTTGGGAAGCATCTCCATCGTCTGTGCGGCGATACCGGCGGTTTCGTTCTTTTTGAAGAGGCGCGCGTCACGCGAGCTTTCGGTCGGTTGATTGTGCCCCCTCAACGGCAGCTTCCGTGCGTGCGAGTGTCATCGTACGCGTGTTGAAATGCCTAGCAACGAGATCGATTGATCGCCTTCATCGCACGGCCTGGCCCGTACCATCCGAGAAACTCGAGCTCCTTCTTTTTGAGTGCATCCGTCGCGGTGAAGAACTTCTCCAATTCGTCAATGGCTCTCGCTGGAAGGCTGCGGATGTCCGGCAGGTTACCAGCAAACGGCGAGCGTCCCGGGACCGCGAAAATCCGATCGTTTCTCTTCCTCTTGCGCCCGGTTACCTGCACGACTTCGAGAATACCGATGGGCTTACAGCGAAGCACCGTGCCGGGATACGTTGCGGCATCGTGGATCATCAGCACATCCAGGGGGTCTCCGTCATCGGCCTTCGTCGAAGGAATGAACCCCCAGTCGTAGGGATAGGCTAGTCCGGTCATCAAGGGCTTTGAGAGTATGAATGCACGCAGCTTGCAATCGAACTCCAATTTGCAGCAACTCCCGCGCGGGGTCTCGACAACGGTGTGGATATGCCTTTTATCGGCCCAGGTCGGCAGCTTGAAAAGATTCGTCATCGCCCTTTGCGCTCGCAACGGTTTGTTCGCTCGACGTCTTTAGAACACGGACGCTGTTGCAAATGTTCCAACTCGAAGCGGGACGATAGATCGCAGAGTCCCCGATCGCTGCTTCCGGCCCTTGGCGGACGTGGGCGTCGATTTCGTCTGCAGCCAACGGCGAAATCGGGTATCAGGCCCCCGCGGTGTTTCCGTCAAGCAAGCAAAAATGGCCGCGGTTGTCCGCGGCCATTTGGCCTGTTGATTGAGCGCGGCCGTTACTCGGCGACCTGCTTGCGCGGTGGATCGAGCGCGCCGGAATCGTGGATCTCGGCGACCTGGTGATCTGAGAAGCCGAGGCACCTCGCGCAGGATCTCGTCGGTGTGCTCGCCGAGCAGCGGCGAGCGGGCGACTTCGCTCGGCGAATCCGATGGCTTGATCGGGTTGCCGACCGAGATGTACTTGCTGCGAGTCGGGTGATCGACCTCGACCACAGTGCCGGTCGGGCGCAGCGACTGGTCTTGGTCATCGTCCACTGTTCGATGCGGGCGAAGATCTCGTTGACGCGCTGCGGTGCTTCGACGAAGTCGCGCGTTCTCGGCTGCTCGCAAGTCTGCCTGAGACTCAACTCGATCATATTGAGTCGACGCGGGCTACCGGGCCAATGCCCCGCGTTATGTCGCGCTCCTACCTCCAAATAGCAGGCACACCACCACCGAATGAGTGACTTTGTCCTGAGATTGAGGTAGCGTTTTTCGCCCTAATGGCATTTGGCTTGGTGGGACAAAGACGGAGTCGCCTCTCAGGCGACCTATTTTTTAATCCAATTTTCCTTCGGACCCGCTCTTTTTCGGAGTCCTTTTGCACTCAGCCAGGCGCGAGCCGCAAGAGGAGCAGAGGCAACGCGCTTAGAGGTCGTCGCTCCCCGAGGAGGACTACCGTGAAGAAGCGATCTTTTTCATATTCAATTCTGCGGACCGCGCTTGCCGCCGGAGCGAGCTTGTTGATGGCGGCGGCAACGGCCGAAGCGCAAAAGCAGGGCGGCAGCATAACCGTCGGCCAGGAGTTGGATATTCCTGGCTTCGATCCGCTCAAGGTTGGCGTCTACGATACATCCGCGCAATCCGCAGCCGCATTGATCTTCGACACGCTAACCTTCCTCGACGACAAGGGTGCCCCACAACCGAAACTCGCGCTATCGTGGACCCATTCCGACGACTACAAGACCTGGACCTTCAAGCTGCGCCCGGGCGTCATTTTCCATGACGGCACGCCGTTTAACGCGCAGGCGGCGAAAGAGAGTTTCGATCGCTGGAAGGATCCCGCGAACAAATGCCGATGCGCATTCTACATATCCTTCATCCATGACGTGCAGGCCCCCGACGAACTGACGCTGGTTTACAATCTCAACGATCCAGCGGTAACCCTGCCGGCCAATCTCAGCTTTCCAAGCCCGACCAATGTCGTCCATTCGCCGACCGCCTGGAAGAACAAGGGCGACGAATACAATCGCAATCCCGTCGGCACCGGGCCATATATTCCGAAGTCATGGAGCGCGGGCGACCGGATCGTGCTGGAGAAAAATCCCAACTACTGGAACAAGGGTCATCCCTACCTCGATCGCATCATCCTGAAACCCTTGCCCGACGCGCAGTCGCGCTTTGCCAGCGTCCAATCGGGAGAAGTCGATATCATCTGGGATGATGAATACGACGGTGACAATATCCTGAGGGCGCAGAAAGATCCGAGGCTGACCACGCATACCTATTCCGGATCGGGCGCGCAGGTCTATGCCTTCAACACCAAGCTTGCGCCGTTTGACGATGTGCGCGTGCGGCAGGCGCTTGTCATGGCGCTGGACCGCAAGAAGATGTCACAAGCCATCACCAATGGTCTGAGTAGGCCAGCCACGAATCCTTACGGCGACGGCTCCTGGGTCAAATGCGAGGACGACGGTGCGCTGCCTTACGACGTCGAAAAAGCGAAGGCGCTGCTCAGAGACTACGGCAAGCCGGTCGAATTCAAGATGCTGGCTACGGCCACGCCGCGCGGTCGTGCCGTCGGCCAGGTGCTGCAGCAGTTTTGGAAGCAGGTCGGCGCCAACATGGAGATCGAGCAGGTCGATCAGGCGACTATCCCGCCGCGCGCCTTCATGCGTCAATTCCAGTTGACGCCATGGCGCATCGTCGATTTCCCCGATCCCAGCCCGCAGATGTATGCCAATTTCCACACCGGCAGTCCGGTCGCGCTCGCCAATTATTCCGATCCCGAATTGGACCGCTTGCTCGAGCACGCCAGATCCACGGCCGAGTTGGACAACCGTACTGAGGACTATTGCGCGGTCAGCCGCCTGATCAACAAGCAAGCGATCTGGTTCTGGACTTTTCAGAATACTTATTACGCCATCTCAGCCAGCAGGCTGAAAGGCCTGCCGAAGCTCTTTAGCGGGGTGATCGACGTCTCCAACGCCTGGCTGGAATAAACGCCATGTCAGGGGTTCTCGCCCGCAGGCTCCTGCAACTGGCGCCGGATTTGCCGGCTGACCGCCACTCCGGCTTGCGCGCAGGTGACGCCCGTCAGCGTAGAGGGATATCTGCTATGGCCCCCAAAACGTGCTACGCCAAGAGTGGCGAACTGAGCATCGCGTATCAGGTTGTGGGCGAAGGGCCGTTCGATCTGGTGTTCGTGCCGGGATTCGTATCCAACGTCGATCAGGGTTGGGAGATGCCGCTCTCCACCCTCTATCGCCGGCTGGCATCCTTCTCGCGACTGATCATCTTCGACAAGCGCGGCACCGGGCTGTCCGACCGGAATTGCGGCATCCCTTCGCTTGAAGAACGGATCGACGACGTTCGTGCCGTTATGGCCGCGGCCGGCTCCAGGAAAGCTTCGATACTTGGCTTCTCGGAAGGCTGCCCTATGGCGCTCATGTTCGCCGCTTGCTACCCGAACATTACGCGGAGCATCGTGCTTTATGGGGCGCATTGCAAATCGCCGGGCTGGGCTCCTCCTCCCTTGTCGGGCAACTTCGAATGGGTCGACCAGCACTGGGGGACTGGCGCCACCTCCGCAGTTTTTGCACCTAGTCTGTCGGGGGAAACGAGCTTCCGGGAAATGTGGGCTCGTTATGAGCGCGCCGGCGCCA
Source organism: Bradyrhizobium sp. INPA03-11B (assembly GCF_040446015.1). Classification (NCBI taxonomy): domain Bacteria; kingdom Pseudomonadati; phylum Pseudomonadota; class Alphaproteobacteria; order Hyphomicrobiales; family Nitrobacteraceae; genus Bradyrhizobium; species Bradyrhizobium sp. INPA03-11B. The sequence continues at coordinate 19,155 of NZ_JASGSR010000086.1, read as the reverse complement.
GCCCCTCGGCCCTCAAATCGCTCATAAGGATGAACGCCGAGCTCGATGTTGGCCCGATACTTGGCTCCGTGAGGACGCCGTGCCTGCTGCTGCATCGGGCAGGCGATCGCGCTGCGAATGTTGAGGCCAGTCGCAGCCTCGCGCGTCACCTTCCGGACGCCAAGTATATCGAGTTGCCCGGCGATGATCACGCGGTGGTCGGCGACACCAGCCGTTTGTACGATGAGATCGAGGAGTTCTTGACCGGCTCACGGCCAACTGTCCCGACAAGTCGCGTGCTGGCAACGGTTCTGTTTACCGATATCGTCGACTCGACCAAGCGCGCGCGCGAACTTGGCGATCACGCATGGCAGGAACTGTTGGGCCGTCACAACCAACTCGTCAGGGCCGAGATTACGCGGTTCAGCGGTCACGAGATCAAGACACTTGGTGACGGCTTTCTCGCTACGTTCGATGGTCCTGCACGGGCCTTGCGTTGTGCATCTGCAATCGTCCAGGTTATGCCCGGAATAGGCCTAAGCGTGCGGGCTGGGCTGCATATCGGCGAGATAGAAGCAAGCGCAAATGACGTGAATGGCATAGCCGTCCACGTTGCAGCCCGGGTTGTGGCAACAGCGGCACCAAACCAGGTCCTCGTATCCAGCACGCTGAAGGATCTCGTGGCTGGGTCAAACATAAAATTTCAGGATCATGGCAGCCGCACATTGAAGGGGCTCGACCATAAAATCCGGCTGTTTGAGGTGGCCGCGCGCTAACGCTGGAATTCGTTCCATTGCTTCGAGCAAAAGGCGATGACGCGCTGGGACGAGATCGATCGAAATGGAGATATCGATAGAAGTATGAGGAGACAGACCATGTCGACTACGCTGCACCAAAGGAGCCTGCTCATCTCGGCGATATTCGGATTGGCCGTCAATTGTGCTTTGATTTCGACGCCTCTCGGTGCCGCCGGGGCCGAGGGCCAAAAACCGATACAAGATCCCATCACAGGTAACGAAGATCTCGGTGACCTAAGCCAGCCTCAACAGGCCCTGGCCCAATTTTACCGCGGGTTCAACACTCGCGATCTGAAGATGATCGACGAGAACTTTGCTGATTCCGATGAGGTCGCAATAGACAATCCTCTCGGAGGGATCCGGCGGGGAGCAGATCAGCCGCACTTGATGTACCAGGGAGTCTTCAAGAGTTCGGCGGACGTTCACGTTGAATTTTGGGACTATACCATCCATCGCGCGGGCGACGTCTTTTGGGCCGTGGGGCGGGAGCGCGGCACCTACCATGATGGTGATGTCGTAAAAAATCTGAACATCCGCACCAGCCGAATTTTTCAACTGATGAATGGTCGCTGGCGCCAGATGCACCATCACGGATCAATCGAAGACGCCAAACTTCTTGGTGACTATCAGAGCGCAGTACGATCCGCAGCGCCGATCACGAAATAAATTCGGGCTGACGCCGAACGGCGGGGGATGTTCCGCTTCTGATCGCGCATCGCATCAGTTCGCGGCGACACCGCGCCATGGTCATTCTCGGAGCGGAGTGGACATGAACCGGCAGGCAAAACCGGCTGGATCGGTCGAAGATGATCCTTAGCGGATCAACACATTAGATCCGTGATTTCAAGCCAAGCAAAAATGGCCGCGGTTGCCCGCGGCCATTTGGCGTGTTGCTTGAGCGTGCGGCCGTTACTCGGCGGCCTGCTTCCTTGGCGGATCGAGCGCGCCGGAATCGTGGATCTCGGCGACCTGGTGATCTGAGAAGCCGAGCACCTCGCGCAGGATCTCGTCGGTGTGTTCGCCGAGCAGCGGCGAACGGGCGACTTCGCTCGGCGAATCCGACAGCTTGATCGGGTTGCCGACGGAGATGTACTTGCCGCGGGTCGGGTGATCGACCTCGACCACGGTGCCCGTCGCGCGCAGCGACTGGTCTTCCGCGATCTCCTTCATCGACAGGATCGGGCCGCAGGGGATGTCGTCCTTGTTGAGGATCTCCATCGCCTCGAACTTGGTCTTGGTCATCGTCCACTGCTCGATGCGGGCGAAGATCTCGTTCAGGCGCGGCAGGCGGGCCGGCGGCTTGGCGTAGTTCGGATCGGTCTTCCAGGTCGGCTCGCCGATCACGTCGCAGATCTTCTCCCAGACCGGGGCCTGGGTGATGAAGTAGATGTAGGCGTTCGGGTCGGTCTCCCAGCCCTTGCACTTCAGGATGCGGCCGGGCTGGCCGCCGCCGGAATCGTTGCCGGCGCGCGGCACGGCATCGCCGAACGGAATGCCTTCGCCGAACTGGCTGTATTCCTTCAGCGGGCCGTGGGCGAGGCGCTGCTGGTCGCGCAGCTTGACGCGGGCAAGGTTGAGCACGCCGTCCTGCATCGCCGCGGTGACGCGCTGGCCCTGACCGGAATGGGTGCGCTGATAGAGCGCGGTGACGATGCCGAGCGCGAGGTGGAGGCCGGTGCCCGAGTCGCCGATCTGCGCGCCGGTGACGAGCGGCAGGCCGTCGCGGAAGCCGGTGGTCGAGGCGGCGCCGCCGGTGCACTGCGCGACGTTCTCGTAGACCTTGCAATCCTCATACGGGCCGGGGCCGAAACCCTTGATCGAGGCGACGATCATCTTCGGGTTGATGGCGTGGATCTTCTCCCAGGGGAAGCCCATGCGATCGAGCACGCCGGGACCGAAATTCTCGACCAGCACGTCGCACTGCTTGATCAGCGCGGTCAACACTTCCTTGCCCTTCGGGTTCTTGGTGTCGAGCGTGATCGAGCGCTTGTTGTGGTTCAGCATGGTGAAATACAGGCTGTCCACGTTCGGGATGTCCTGCAACTGGCCACGCGTGATGTCGCCGACGCCGGGGCGCTCGACCTTGATCACGTCGGCGCCGAACCAGGCCAGCAATTGCGTGCAGGTCGGACCCGACTGGACGTGGGTGAAATCGAGAATGCGAACGCCCTTGAGCGCCTTGGTCATATCTATTGCTCCGTACTCTGTCTGCCCCTGCACCCGCAGGGAGTGATGTGGGTTTGAGGGGTTACTTCTTCTTCAAAACGCTCTGCGGATTGAGATTGCCGATGCGGCCGCTCTCCGAGCCCGCCGCCGGATCGATCACCGCGTTGATCAGGGTCGGCTTGCCGCTATCCAGCGCCGCATTGACCGCGCGCTTCAGCTCGTCCGGCGAGGTGGCGTTGACGCCGACGCCGCCGAAGGCTTCCATCATCTTGTCGTAGCGCGAGCCCTTGACGAACACGGTGGTCGCCGGATCGTCGCCGGCGCTGTTGACGTCGGTGCCGCGATAGATGCCGTCATTGTTGAAGATCACGACGCAGATCGGCAGCTTGTAGCGGCAGATGGTCTCGACCTCCATGCCCGAGAAACCAAAGGCGCTGTCGCCTTCGACCGCGAGCACGGGCAGGCCGGTCTCGACCGCAGCTGCGATCGAATAGCCCATGCCGATGCCCATCACGCCCCAGGTGCCGACGTCAAGCCGCTTGCGCGGCTTGTGCATGTCGACGACGCCGCGGGCGAGGTCGAGCGTGTTGGCGCCCTCGTTGACGAAGATGGTGTCCGGACGTTCCGCGATGATCGTGCGCAGCGCGCCGAGCGCACCGTGATAATCCATCGGGGAGGCGTTGCTCATCAGCTTCGGCGCCATCTTGGCGACGTTGTCATCGCGTTTCTTCGCGACGGTCGCGAGCCAATCGCTCGGCGCGGCCGACCAGTTCGCGCCCATGGCGTCGAGGAACGCGGAGACGCAGGAGCCGATGTCGCCGACCACGGGGGCGACGATCTCGACGTTGGAATCCATTTCCTTCGGCTCGATGTCGACCTGGATGAACTTCTTCGGAGCTTCGCCCCAGGTCTTGCCCTTGCCGTGCGACAGCAGCCAGTTGAGGCGGGCGCCGATCAGCATCACGACGTCGGCTTCCTTCAGCACGGTCGAGCGCGCCGCACCTGCGCATTGCGGATGCAGATCGGGCAACAGGCCCTTCGCCATGCTCATCGGCAGGAACGGCACGCCGCTCTTCTCGACGAAATTCTTGATTGCCTCGTCGGCCTGCGCATAGGCCGCGCCCTTGCCGAGGATGATGAGCGGACGCTTGGCGCTCTTCAGGACATCCAGCGCGCGCTTGACCGAAGACGGGGAGGGGATCTGCTCGGGCGCCGCGTCGATCACCTTCACCAGCGACTTCTGGCCGGCATCGGCGTTCATCACCTGGCCGAACAGTTTTGCTGGCAGGTCGAGATAGACGCCGCCCGGGCGGCCCGACACCGCGGCGCGGATCGCGCGGGCAAGGCCGATGCCGATGTCCTGGGCGTGCAGCACGCGGAACGCCGCCTTGCAGAGCGGCTTGGCGATCGCGAGCTGGTCCATCTCCTCATAGTCGCCCTGTTGCAGGTCGACGATCTCGCGTTCGGACGAGCCGGAGATCAGGATCATCGGGAAGCAGTTGGTGGTGGCGTGCGCCAGCGCGGTGAGGCCGTTGAGGAACCCGGGCGCCGACACCGTGAGGCAGACGCCGGGACGCTTGGTCAGGAAGCCGGCGATCGAGGCCGCATAGCCGGCATTCTGCTCGTGGCGGAACGAGAGCACGCGAATGCCCTCCGCCTGGGCCATGCGGCCCAGGTCCGTGATCGGGATACCCGGCACACCATAGACGGTGTCGATGCCGTTGAGCTTGAGCGCATCGATGACGAGGTGGAAGCCATCGGTAAGTTCCTGCTCGGTGCCCGGTGCCTCGGACTTCGTAGCGGTATTCAGCATCGGCATCGTCTCCCTGATCGTTCTTTGTTCGGACGATCTGATTGTCGTCTGAAGCGTGTGTGGATTCTCAAACTTACGTGAACGGTTCTCTACGTGAACAACTCTTGGCCGTGGGCCTCGACATAGGCGGCAAGGCCGAGCGTGTGATCGCGCGCGCGCTTCTCGGCGAGCTCGGTATCGCGCGCTTCCAGCGCCTCGATGATCCCGAGATGCTCCGGCAGCGAGGTCGCGGTGCGGTCCTTGCGGCCGATCGTGAGCTGGCGATAGCCGCGCACATGCAGCAGCAGGTCGTTGGTGAGATCGACCAGCACCGGCGATTCCGACAGCGAGATCAGCGCCTGATGGAAGGCGATGTTGGCCTTGGAATATTCCTCGATGTGATCCTGCGGCAGGCGGTCGTCGCTGAAGTCCTTGAAGAAGTCGCGCAGCGACGAGATGTCCTTCTTGCGCGCGGTGGTCGTGATCAGGCGCGCCGCCATGCTCTCCAGCGCCGCCCAGGCGCGGATCATGTCGACGATCTCCGCCTTGGTGCGGCGGACCACGACGATGCCGCGGCGCGGCACGGTCTTCACGAAGCCGTCCTGCTCGAGCATCGCGATCGCTTCGCGGATCGGCGTGCGGCTGACGCCGAGGCGCTCGGACAATGCGCGCTCGTCGAGCATCACGGGCTCCGGCGTCGCGTAGATGTCCATCTTCAGGATGGCTTCCTTCAAGGCTTCATAGGCCTTGTTCTTGAAGCTCGTCTCCGGCGCGATCCGGACGATGGCGATATCTGTGTCAGCCATGGTGGGCGACGCCTTGGTCTGTTTCGGTTCTGGCACGACTCGTCTCCTCCTCTTGGAGACGTCTTCTTAGCAGAAGAAATTACCCTAGATTTTTGGCATGCCAAATACCAGAATGTCAAGCTGCCCTTATTTTTCGGACTTTTTGATCGTCGACCGATCTTGACAATTGCGTTTTTGGCATACCAAATGCCACGAAATTTGTCCCAGGAGGAAGCCAATGTCAAATTCTAAGGATGCGGTCCGCAAAATTCTCGATGCGGTCAGGGCCGACAAGCGTACGAGCCTCACCGCGCCCGAGGGCAAGGTGGTTTGCGACGCCTACGGCATTCCGGTGCCGAAGGAGGGCGTTGCCAAGTCGGCGGCCGAGGCCGCCCGGATCGCCTCCGACATGGGCTTCCCGGTCGTGATGAAGATCGTCTCGCCCGATATACTGCATAAGACCGAGGCCGGCGGCGTCGTGGTCGGCGTCAAGAGCGCCGCTGACGCCGAGAAGAGCTACGAGACAATTCTCGCCAACGCCAAGAAATATAAGGCCGATGCCAAGATCGAGGGCATCCAGGTCCAGCAGATGCTGGGCGGCGGCACCGAGGTGATCGTCGGTTCGATCACCGACGGCTCGTTCGGCAAGCTGGTCGCCTTCGGGCTTGGCGGCGTGCTGGTCGAGATCCTCAAGGACATCACCTTCCGCCTCGCGCCCGCGACCAAGGACGATGCGCTGTCGATGCTCGACGGCATCCAGGCCCATGAGATGCTGAAGGGCGTGCGCGGCGGCGACCCCGTCAATCGCGAGGCGCTTGCCGACATCATCGTCAAGGTGTCGCAGCTGGTCAGCGATTTCCCGGAGATCGTCGAGCTCGACCTCAACCCGGTGTTCGCCACCAGCAAGAACGCGATCGCGGCCGACGTCCGCATCGTCGTCGACTTCAACTACAAGCCGCGCCCGGCGCCGCGTCCGACCGAAGAGATCGTCGCCGCGATGAGCCGCATCATGCAGCCGAAGGGCGTTGCGGTGATCGGCGCCTCCGCCGAGGACGGCAAGATCGGCAACTCGGTGATGAAGAACCTCATCAACGGCGGCTACAAGGGCGAGATCTATCCGATCCACCCGAAGGCGGAAGAGATTTTGGGCTACAAGGCCTACAAGAGCGTCAAGGACGTGCCCGGCGTGATCGACACCGCGGTGTTCGCGATCCCCGCGAAATTCGTCGCCGGAGCGCTCGCCGAATGCGGCGAGAAGAAAATCCCGGGCGCGGTGCTGATTCCCTCGGGGTTTGCCGAAGCTGGCGCGCCGGAATTGCAGGCCGAGATCGTCGAGGTCGGCAAGAAGTACAATATCCGCCTGATGGGGCCGAACATCTACGGCTTCTACTATACGCCGGCCAATCTGTGCGCCACGTTCTGCACCGCCTATGACGTCAAGGGCCACGCGGCGCTGTCGTCGCAGTCGGGCGGCATCGGCATGGCGATCATCGGCTTCTCGCGCTCGGCCAAGATGGGCGTGTCGGCGATCGTCGGCCTCGGCAACAAGTCGGATATCGACGAGGACGATCTGCTCGCCTTCTTCGAGCAGGATCCCAACACCAACCTGATCGCGCAGCACTGCGAGGACCTGAAGGACGGCCGTGCCTTCGCGGAGGCCGCCAAGCGCGTCTCCAAGAAGAAGCCGGTGGTCGTGCTCAAGGCCGGCCGCACCTCTGCGGGTGCGAAGGCGGCCTCGTCGCACACCGGCGCGCTCGCCGGCAACGACAAGATCTACGAGGACGTGTTCAAGCAGTCCGGCGTGATCCGGGCGCGATCGCTCCGGCAGCTCTTGGAGTTCGCCCGCGGCGTGCCGGTGCTGCCGACGCCGAAGGGCGAGAACGTCCTGATCATCACCGGCGCCGGCGGCTCCGGCGTGCTGCTCTCCGACTCCGTGGTCGACAACGGCCTGTCGCTGATGCAGATGCCGCCGGATCTCGATGCGGCGTTCCGCAAGTTCATCCCGCCGTTCGGCGCGGCAGGAAATCCTGTGGATATCACCGGCGGCGAGCCGCCGATCACTTACGTCAACACCGTGAAGCTCGGCCTGTCGGACGAGCGCATCCACGCGCTGATCCTGGGTTACTGGCACACCATCGTGACGCCGCCGATGGTGTTCGCGCGCAACATGGTCGAGGTGAAGAAGGAGATGGAGGCCAAGGGCTTCGTCAAGCCGATCGTGGCCTCGCTCGCCGGCGACGTCGAGGTCGAGGAGGCTGCCGAATACCTGTATCAGAACGGCATTCCGGCCTACGCCTATTCGACCGAACTGCCGGTCGAGGTGCTGGGCGCCAAGTACAAATGGGCGCGCGGCGCGGGCCTGCTCTGAGATCGATCATTGATGCCGCTTCGGACAGGTTCCGAAGCGGCATCAAGACCCGGTTAACGGCATTCGAGAAATCGGGGGCTAACGGATAATCCGGCTTTAATGGGGAGCCGACTAAACGTCTCTTGGTTGCACCGTGCCGGACGCCTGGAAGCGTCCGATATTGCGTCCGGAGGAGGCGCTTTCCCCATCATGTCAATTCAGGTCGATTCGGATTTTGCGAGCGACGATCGCGCCAGGGCGCAGATCGGCGCAGCGGTGAGCTATCTGCTCAGGGACGTGACCGGCGTCGCGCGTGAGCACGCCGTCGAGACGATTGTCGAGATGGTGCGCGAGATCGCGAGCCGGCCGGCCGGTACCGAAATGGCAACGCTTCAGCCGCTGATGAGCGGCGTCGCCTACCGGGACTTTGTCATCGATGCCTACCGCCGCGATGTCGATCGCTGGCGCGCGACCATCCGCCGCTCGAACGGCAAGAAGATCCGAATCGCCTCGCCGCCATCGGTGCGCGACGAAGCCACGACCACAGCGGATGCGATCACCGCCGAGAAGGCCATCGAGTTCGCGAGGCGTGCAATCGACCTCGGCGAGGTGATCTGATCGGGCGAGGTGATCTGCACCGCGGCCAGCCGCCGTGGCGGCGAACGTCCGTCCGGCGGCCATTGGTCTATGCCTGAGACGCGCGATGTGCGAATCTTGATCCATCGCGTCCCAGCTGAGACATGCCATGCCGTCCGAACTTCGCTCGCCCCGTCTCGCCGTCCTCATCGACGCCGACAATGCATCCGCAAAGATCGCCGACGGGCTGTTCGAGGAGATAGCCAAGATCGGCGAGGCCAGCGTGCGCCGCATCTATGGTGACTTCTCCAATCCGAGGTCGAAGGGCTGGGCCGACATCCTGTCCAAGCACGCCATCATCCCGCAGCAGCAATTCGCCTATACGACCGGCAAGAATGCATCCGACATCACGCTCGTGATCGACGCGATGGACCTGCTGCATAGCGGCCGGTTCGATGGTTTCTGCCTGGTGTCGTCGGACAGCGATTTCACCCGGCTTGCTGCCCGCATCCGCGAGCACGGCATCGACGTATTCGGGTTCGGCGAGCAGAAGACGCCGGAAAGTTTCCGGCAGGCCTGCCGCAGGTTCGTCTATACCGAGAATTTGCGCGGCGGCGCGGCGAGCAACCAGGACTCGGCCGCGCGTGCTCAGCCATTGCAGCCGCCCGAGACGGCGACGCCGATCATCAAGAAGGTGCTCGGCCAGATCGCCAGCGAGGACGGCTGGGTGACGCTTGGGGAGGTCGGACGCCAGCTCGCCAATGTCGCATCGGATTTCGATCAACGGACTTACGGCTTCCGCACCCTGGGCGAACTGGTGCGCAGGACCAACGCCTTCGAGATCGATCACCCCAAGGGCGGCGCGATGCGGATCCGCATCAAGCCGGCCGCTGCGCCGCAGCCGAGGCGGCGAGCGCCAAGACGGCGAGCCGATCAAAAGCCGCCGGAATGAAAAGCGCGCGGTACGCTGAACGTCTCCCGAATCTGAACCAACGATGAATGCCGCTTCGGACGCTATCCGGAACGGCTATTTCATTTGTGCTGGAACCAAAGCGAGTTGCGCGGGAACTGGAATTTGCGCGCAAGTTGCAGCGCTGGAACTGGAACGTCTCATTCACTTCGATGTTGAGATGCGTCGATCAACTCGGAGGAGGAGAATCATGAACAAGCGTTTTGCTGTTTCCCTTGTCGTTGCTGCGTCGCTGCTCGCGTCCGGTTCGGCCTTCGCGCAGTCCACGACTGCTGCGGGCGCCGCCAACGGTGCGCGGGCCGGTGGCGAAATCGCGGGCCCGGTCGGCGAGATCGTCGGCGGCACGGTGGGTGCTGCGGTCGGCGCCGGCCTCGAGATTCCGAATGCGGTGATCACCTCGATCCCGCGCGGCGAACCGTCAGTCGTGGTGCGTGAGCGCGTCGTGGTCGGCGAGCCGCTGCCCGACACCGTCGTGCTCCGCCCGGTGCCGCGCTACACCGAGTATCGCTATGCGGTCGTCAACGATCGCCGTGTGATCGTGGACGCGCGCACCCACCGGATTGTCAAGATCATCGACTGATCGCGCGTATTCCCCGTCTGCGCGTATTCCCCGTCATTGCGAGGAGCGACAGCGACGAAGCAATCCATCGTGCCGCATATGCTGAAGCGTGGATTGCTTCGCTTTGCTCGCAATGACGGAGGCGCGCAAATGCCATCCCCGCGGGCACGTCGCCCGCGGGGATTTTCGTGGGCCCCATGAATACCGGCATGGCACGGGCTCGGTTTTTTCATGAAGCCACCGGTTGGCCTGACCGCCTGATCCCCTAGACTGGTTGGCAACGGACGCAGCAAGCGTCTGCCTTGGACAAAGCAGGGGATGGAAACATGGGTCGGAAGATCGCGATCGTCGGCGCGGGTGCGGTCGGCGGCTATGCCGGTGCGCATATGGCGCAGACGGGTGAGGACGTCACCTTCATCGATCCCTGGCCCGAGCATGTCGAGCATATGCGCAAGCACGGACTGCGCGTCACGCACGCGATGGATGTTGCGGAATTCTCGGTGCCGGTGCGTGCGCTGCACGTTACCGACGCGCAGCAACTCGCGAAGGAAAAGCCCGTCGACATCGCCTTCGTGTGCATGAAGTCCTACGACACGGCCTGGGCCACCATGCTGATCCGGCAATATCTGGCGGCCGACGGCTATGTCGTGTCGCTGCAGAATTGCATGAACGAGGAGACGATCGCCGGCATCGTCGGCTGGGGCAAGACGCTCGGCTGCATCGCGAGCAGCATCACCGTCAATCTGCCCGAGCCCGGCCATATCCACCGCGGCGCCGGCAAGGGCGGGGCCGCGCATACCGTGTTTCGCGCCGGCGAGGTGCATGGCCGCATCACCGCGCGGGCTGAGGAGGTGTGCCGGCTAGTCGGCTATTCCGATAGCGCCAAGGTGACCGGCAATCTCTGGGGCGAGCGCTGGTCCAAGCTCGTCGCCAACGTGATGGGCAACGGGCTGTCGGCCTGCACTGGTCTAGCGGGCGGCGAGGTGCTGCAAAGCGAACCGCTGCGCCGTTTTTCGACTCGGCTCGGCAGCGAGGCGATCCGGGTCGGCCAGGCGCACGGCTATCAGCTCGAGGAGATCCTGCACCTGCCGCCCGAGACGATTGCGCGGGCCGGCGAGGGCGACGAGGCCGCGACGCGCGCCTGCGACGAGCAGCGCTTCAAGGACAGCAAACGTACCTCATCCGCGCAGCGTCCCTCGATGGGCCAGGACATGCAGAAGGGCCGCCGCACCGAGATCGAGTTCCTCAACGGCTTTGTGGTGCGCGAGGGCGAGAAGCTGGGCCTTGCCTGCAAGGCCAACGCCGCGCTGACCGACATCGTCAAGCGCGTCGAGCGTGGCGAGCTGAAGCCGGATCCGCGGCATATCACGGAGCTGCGGATGAATTGAACCGGACTCAATGAGCGCCGACTGCCGTCATTGCGAGCGCAGCGAAGCAATCCATCCAACCGCTTGCGCCGATGCATGGATTGCTTCGTCGCTTTGCTCCTCGCAATGACGGAGGTGCAGGCCGCGGGGTCTTGCCCTACAGCAACTGCCGCACCCCCATCCCGTGCATGAACCGCTCGCGGATCTGTACGGGGTCGCGGCGGGTGGTGCCGGTGCCGGGCTTGTCGTCGATGCGGACGCCGATCAGCGTCGGGCCTGCGGCCTGTTTCGACTGCTCGATCAGCCGCTCGAAATCGTCCTCGTCGGCGGCCCATGAGCTGTTGGCGATGCCGCTGGCGATCGCGACTGCGACGATATCGGTATGGCCCGCGGCCGGGGTCGGCTGGCTGCCGGTGATCTGGTAGATGCCGTTGTCCATCACCACCATGGTGAGGTTGTCGGGTGCCAGCGTCGCGATGGTCGAGAGGCAGCCGAGCTGCATCAGCAGCGAGCCGTCGCCTTCGAGCGCGAACACGCGGCGCTTCGGCTGCGCCAGGGCAACGCCGAGCGCGATCGGAAACGCCAGTCCCATGCTGCCCAGCATGTAGAAATTCTCCGGCCGGTGGCCGGCGGCCCAGAGATCGAAATTGGTGTTGCCGATGCCGCCGATCACGGCCTCGTCCTTCAGCCCGGCGACGAGGCGCTGGGTGAGATCGAAGCGGTTCATCACCTTGGTGTTGCGCGTGGGAGCGTTGGTCATGGCCGACCTCACTTGTCGAAGGTCTTGCCGCCGGTCAACAGCGGCGAGAGGATCAGCGCCACCGGCGCCTGGGTGGTGACGGCCTGCTTGATCGAGCGGTCGGCAATGAATTCGAGCTCGTCGAGCCGGGTGATGGTGTGATGTTCCATCGCCAGCGAGTCCAAGACCGGCCGCATCGTACGGCAGACCAGCGCCTGGCCGTAGTTGAACTCGCCGAGCGTGCCGCGCTCGGAGACGAACATGATCAGCGGGATCTGGTAGGGCACCGCGAGCGAGGCAAGCACGTTGGCGAGCGTGGCAAAGCCCGAGGTCTGCATCAGCACCGCGCCGCGCATGCCGGCCATCCAGGCGCCCGAGACGATGCCGACGGCCTCTTCCTCGCGCACGGTTGGAAATGTCGTGAAATAGGGATCGGCGTGCAGGTCCTTGATCAGCGTGGTCAGCACCCGGTCGGGCACGTAGGGCACGAGCTTGATCTCGTTCCGCTTCAGGGTCTGCAGCACGATGCCGTGCCAGGTGGTCGCCGTCTTCTGGGGCGAGGCTTGTTCCGCGGCCGCCATCCTGTTCTCCTGCTCGTGCGACGCTGATGTTCGCTTGCGGATCGAAACTTGACGCGGTGCCTGTGATTGTCAACATGCCGCGGCCGCAACGCGATCTGCGGAATTCGGCCATCGCTGTGCCGAACCGGCGTGCGATACAGACGGTAACGACAAAGGGACGGAACGATCAAGGGACGGGAGGCGTCGATGGCCGGATGGGTCTGGCGGACCGCCATTGCGGCAGCGGCCATGGTTGTGGCCGGGCTTGCGTCCGCGCAGCCATACCCGGCCAAGGCCGTTCACATCCTCGTTCCATATCCGCCCGGCGGCGGCGTCGACGTGCTGACACGAACGTTGGCCGAAACCGTATCGAAAACCTGGACGCAGTCGATCGTGGTCGAGAACCGGCCGGGTGCCGGCGGAGTGATCGCCTCGCAGGCGATCGCAAGCTCCGCGCCCGATGGCTACAACCTGATCATGGTCGCGAGCGGCCACGCCACCAATCCGTTCCTCTATCCAAAGCTGCCCTACGACACGTTCAAGGATTTCTCGCCGATCTCGCTGTTGGCGTCGTCGCCGAACGTGCTGCTGGTGCGCGCGGACTCCCCGTTCAGGTCGGTCGGCGACGTTATCGCCGCGGCAAAGGCGAAGCCGGGCACTCTCTCCTTCGCGCATGCCGGCAACGGCACCTCGACCCATCTCGCCGGTGAGCTGCTCAACAATCTCGCAAAGATCGAGATCAGTGCGATCCCCTACAAGGGTGGCGCGCCCGCGATCAACGATCTGCTCGGCGGACAGATCCCGATGTCGTTCAACAACGGGCCGGAATCGGTCGGGCAGTTGCAGGCCGGCACGGTTCGCGCGCTGGCGGTGACGACGGCGTCGCGCGCGCCGTTCCTGCCTGATGTGCCCAGCATGTCGGAGACCGTGCCGGGCTACGACACCGAGGTGTGGTGGGGGCTGCTCGGTCCCGGCAACATGCCGCCCGATCTCGTCGCGAGGATCTCGCATGATTTCGTCGCAGCCGTGAACACCGATGTCGTGAAGGAGCGGCTCGGCAAGCTCGGCGCGATTTCGATCGGGAGCACGCCGGACCAATTCGCGGCCAAGATCAAGGCCGACTACGACAAATGGGGGCCGATCATCAAGGCCGCCGGCATGAAGGCGGAATAGCGATGGCCGCATCCGAGATTCCCGCCTGCCTGCCGCCGCGACCCGTCACGCCGCCGCGGGAGAAACTGCCGGCGAAGGCCTGCGATACGCATGCGCATGTGTTCGGCCCGGCCGACCGCTTCCCCTATGCCAATGATCGCAGCTACACGCCGCCCGACGCGCCGCTTGCGAGCTATCTCGGCATGCTCGACGCGCTCGGATTTGCCCGCGGCGTGCTGGTGCAGGGCAGTGCGCATGGTCGCGACAATTCGGCGATGCTGGATGCGCTGCAGCGCGAGCCGGCACGGTTGCGCGGCGTCGCGGTGGCCGATGCCGACGTGGCGGCGGGCACGCTGCGGCAATGGCATGTGCTCGGCGTGCGCGCACTGCGCTTCAATCATTTCTTCCGCGGCGGGCAGCTGCACTATCGCGGCGGCATTCCCTTAGGCGTCGCGGAAACGCACGCGGCCGTGATGGCCGAGCTCGGCTGGCATTTGCAGCTCTGGATCGACGTCAAGGATCTGCCCGACACGATCCCGACGCTGAAGGCGCTCGGGCTTCCGGTGGTGGTCGATCACATGGGCCGCACCGATGCTGCCGCCGGCATCAACACCGCGGGCTTCCAGAGCCTGCTGCGCGCAATCGATGAAGGGTGGTGCTGGGCCAAACTGTCCGGCGCGCATCGCCTGAGTCAGCGCGCGCCGGACTATCCCGATGCGCGGCCGTTCCATGAGGCGCTGGTATCCGCCAATCCTGAACGGCTGGTGTGGGGCGGCGACTGGCCGCATCCGCGGGTCGAGGGCGAGATGCCCGACGCCGGCCATCTGCTGACGCTGTTCCAGCAATGGACGCCGGACGCCGCGACCCGGCACCGCATCCTCGTCGACAATCCTGCACGACTTTATGGTTTCCCAAACTGAAGGCTGTCCGAAGACATGACTGTCAACAACAAGCGCGTGTTCTACGTCAAATACCTCGCCCACGAGATCTATGTCGATATCCTGAAGAAGCGGCCGGATGTCCGGCTCGACCGTCTGGAGAACGAGACGCCTGAGCCTGTGTTCGCGCCCGTGCTCGCCGATGCGCATGCCTACCAGATCGGCGCGGCCCGCGATGAACTGGCGCCGCATTTCCATGCCCATGCCGAGCTCTTGAAGCGCGCGCCGAACCTCCTGATCGTGTCCTCGAACGGCGCCGGCTTCGATCCGGTCGATGTCGAGGCCTGCACCGCCGCGGGCGTACTTGTCGTCAACCAGTCCGGCGGCAATGCCAATTCGGTCGCCGAGCACGCGCTCGGCATGATGCTGACGCTGTCGAAGCGGATTATCCAGTCCGACCGCAGGCTGCGGCGCGAGGCCAACGTCAACCGCAACGATTTGATCGGCAACGAGCTGAAGGAGAAGACCGTCGGCATCGTCGGTCTCGGCAATGTCGGCCGCCGCATCGCCGAGCTGTGCAAGGGCCTCCTGCACATGAAGGTGATCGCCTACGATCCGTATCTGACGGCGGAGGAGATGACGAAGCGGGGCGGGGAGAAGGTCGAGCTCGACGATCTCCTGCGCCGGGCGGATTTCGTCTCGATCTCCTGTCCGCTGGACAGCAAGAGCCGGGGCATGATCGGCGCGCGCGAATTCGCGCTGATGCAGCCGCATGCCTATTTCGTCACCACCGCGCGCGGCTTCATCCATGATGAGAAGGCGCTGGAGGAGGCGCTGCGGGAAAAACGCATCGCCGGCGCCGGCCTCGACGTCTGGGCCAAGGAACCGCCACCGCCGGATCATCCGCTCTTGCAATTCGACAATGTGCTGGCGAGCCCGCACACCGCTGGCGTCACCCGTGAAGCGCGCATCAACATGGGCCGGATCGCCGCCGAACAGATCCTCGATGCGCTAGACGGCAAACGTCCGCCGCGCATCATCAACCCCGAGGTCTGGCCGGTCTATGCGAAGCGGTTCGAGAAGGCGTTCGGGTTTCTGCCAGGGTAGGTGGGCGGAGGCTCGTCTCGTCAGGTGAGCACAGCGGCCAGGCTCCCTCTCCCCTTGCGGGAGAGGGTGGGGAGAGGGGTGGCCCCGGGCGAGGTGATCGATGTAGGCGCCACTATCGCAATTCGGATCGCGCATCGTTCAAGCGCAGAGTGAGAGAGCACCGGTGTGGTACCCCTCTCCCTAACCCTCCCCCGCAAGGGGGGAGGGAACCCTACCGCTGGTGCGTCCCTCACTCGCGAGGCGTGCCGTGGCTGCGCGCGGCCAAAATATCGAAAACAACCCATGCAAAGGAGCCGGCGGCCGCCGGCGTTCGGCCAGGCAACTTGACCCGTCGGGCAACTCAGGGGTATATTTCGAATATTCAGAAATCGTGCAAGCGCCCCTCACGTTCCCGCAAAGGGAGATGGACTCATAACATAACATAATGTTATCATAACATAACTTTGTTAAACTCCAGGCTGCGCGTTTCTCGCAACAGAATGCGTAGCGGGAAGATGCACGTCCTCGTTGCGCGACGACCGATATGCCTGCCCTCTGCGCGCGGGGCGCTTCGCGGTGTCTCCAGGGGAATGCAGTGCGAACTCTTGTGGTGCCCGGCCAACATGGTGCGTCGGGATTGTGCGGGCGACGAACGCTGGCTTCGTTGCGTGCCGGGCTGCTTGCGTCGGTGGCGCTGCTGGTGACCGGCTTGCCGGCCGCGGCTCAGGACGCGACCTGGAGTCTCACCCCCACGGCAGGCGGGCCCTACGTGGGGATGCTCGATTTCAATAGCGCCGCCAACTGGACACCGGCAACGGTTCCGACCGGCACCGCCACATTCGGAGTGACGAACAGCTCAAACGTGGGGTTCTTGGAGCAGAACACCAGCGTCGGTGGCTGGACTTTCAATGCCGGGGCTTCCGCTTATACGTTCAACGTCGGCACATACTTCGGGAGTCAGTCACTTACGTTCAATGGCGCCGGCATTGTTGGCAACGGCGGCAGCGCAACCATCTATAACGAGGGCGGCTTCGCGGCCGTATCCACAACACAATTCGTCAACGCGAGCACGGCCGGCAGCGCCACGATCTACAATAGCGGCATTCTCTTGTTCTCCGACAGCAGCTCGGCTGGAAGCGCCACCATCGTCACCGACGACCTTACCCAAACCGCAACACGGTTCTCCAACACGAGCACGGCCGGCAATGCCGCCATCACCAATAACTGGAGTCTCCAGTTCGGCGACAGCAGCACGGCCGGCAATGCCAGGATCCTCAACAACGCCCTGCTCGATTTCTTCAACGCGAGCACAGCGGGCAACGCCACAATTACCGACTACGGTAATCTGGTCTTCCACGACACCAGCACGGCCGGCAACGCCACCATCACGACCAACAACACCGGCACTTACATTCAGAACTCGGCCAGCGGCGGAACCGCGCGCTTCATCTTGAACAAGAACGGTGCGCTCGATATTTCAGGCCTCACGACCGGCGGCACCACGGCAGGGTCGATCGAGGGCGGCGGCAGTGTCCGTCTTGGCGCCAAGACCCTGACGGTTGGCGGCAATGATCTCTCGACGGCATTTTCCGGCATCGTCAGCGGCAGCGGCGGGCTGATCAAGGTCGGTAGCGGCACATTGGCCCTGTTAAACATCGCCAACAGCTACGCCGGCCCGACCACCATCAATGGCGGCACGCTCGAGGTGGACGGCGCGACCGCCCGCTCGCCGAGATTGACGGTCAATTCAGGCGGCACCTTGAGCGGCATCGGCGCCATCCATCCCGTGATCACCACCATCGCCTCGGGCGGCACGCTCGCGCCCGGCAATGCCGCAAGCCCGACCGGCACGCTGTACGTCGGCGAAGATCTCGCTTTCCAGTCCGGCGCGCTCTATCTGGTGCAGGTGATGCCGTCGGCTGCGGCATCGACCCATGTCCGCGGAACTGCGACGCTCGGCGGTGCCACCGTCAATGCGGCGTTTGCCAACGGCAGCTATATCTCGAAGCAATATACCATCCTGACCGCGGGCAGTGTCAGCGGCACCTTCGGCGCGCTCACCAACACGAACCTGCCGGCAAATTTCAGCGACACGCTGAGCTACGACGCCGGCCACGCCTACCTCAATCTCACGCTGAACTTCGCGCCGCCACCGCCACCGCCACCGCAAGGCCCGACCGCACCGAACTTCGGCAGTGGCCTGAACCTCAATCAGCAGCCCGTCGCGAACGCGCTGGTCAACTCCTTCAACACGACAGGCGGCATCCCGATGGTCTACGGCACGCTGACGCCGGCAGGCCTGACGCAGGCCTCGGGTGAACTGGCGACCGGCTCGCAGCAGACCACCTTCGATGCCACGAACCTGTTCCTGGGGCTGCTGACCGATCCGCTCATGAATCGGAACGGGGGAATTGCTGTGGCGCCGGGCACATCGGGCTATGCGGAGGAGGGCGACACAACCGCCTATGCCGCCACACGCAAGACGAACGCGTTCGCGATGTTCACCAAGGCGCCGCCGGTCCCGTTCGTGCCGCGCTGGAGCGTATGGGCGGCGGGCTATGGCGGCTCGCAGTCGACCAACGGTAACGCCATTGTCGGATCGAACGATACCACCAGCAGCGTGTACGGCACCGCGGTCGGTGCCGACTATCTGTTTTCGCCGAACACGATCGCGGGCTTCGCGCTCGCCGGCGGCGGCACCAGCTTCTCGGTCGTCAACAGCGGCAGCGGCCGATCGGATCTGTTCCAGGCCGGCGCCTATATCCGCCACACCGAAGGTGCGGCCTACATTTCCGCGGCATTGGCTTATGGCTGGCAGGACATCACCACCAACCGCACGGTGACGGTCGCCGGCATCGACCAACTCCGTGCCGAGTTCAGTGCCAATAGCTATTCCGGCCGTCTCGAAGGCGGCTATCGTTTCGTCGCGCCATGGATCGGCGGTATCGGCATTACGCCCTATGCCGCGGGCCAGTTCACGACCTTCGATCTGCCCGGCCATGCCGAGCAGGCCGTCGTCGGCTCATCCGCCTTCGCGCTCGCTTACGCTGCGAAGAGCGTGACCGACGTCAGAAGCGAACTCGGCCTCCGAACCGACAAGTCGTTTGCGACATCCGATGGCGTACTGACGCTGCGCACCCGGTTCGCCTGGGCGCATGATTATGATCCGGACCGGTCGACCGCCGCGACCTTCCAGGCGCTGCCCGGCGCAAGTTTCGTCGTCAACGGCGCAGCGCAGGCCTCCGACTCCGCGCTGACCACGGCAGCGGTCGAGATGAAATGGCGCAATGGCTGGTCTGCGGCGGCGACTTTTGAAGGCGAGTTCTCCAATGTCACCTCGTCCTACGCCGGCAAGGGGGGCGTGCGCTATACGTGGTGAGGGCGGCTCGAGAACGCTGGAGA
>NZ_JASGSR010000085.1:0-35669 GCF_040446015.1 Bradyrhizobium sp. INPA03-11B | reverse complement strand
TCCGGCCATCCGCAGCCTGAGCCGCGCGCTTGGTCACTCAATACTCCCCGCGCCGGGCCGACTTTTCGCACGGCCTGTTTCGCCGGGACGACAAAGTCAGCGCTTCTTGCGCAGCCGCACCACCATGTCGACGCGGGAGATTTCGTAGCCTTCCGGCACGTCGGGCATCTTCGACAGCACGAGGTTCGGGTCGGGAATGTCGACCAGCTCGTGATTGTGCTCGAGGTAGAAGTGATGATGCGTCGACACGTTGGTGTCGAAATAGGTCTTGGTGCCGTCGACACTGACCTGGCGGAGCAAGCCGGCGTCCGTCAGCTGGTTGAGCGTGTTGTAGACGGTCGCCAGCGACACCGGAACCTTGGCCAGCGTGGCTTCCTCGTACAGCATTTCAGCGGTCAGGTGGCGGGCACCCTTGCCGAACAGCAGCCAGCCCAGCGCCATGCGCTGGCGGGTCGGCCGGAGGCCGGCAGACTGCAGCATCTCGTTGACGTCATGCCACGGGCAGCCGGTCAGGGCAGGGTGGTGCCCAGCGCCCCGGGCAGCCGGGTGCACGGCATCATCATTCACAGCCGGTACTTCCTCGTTCATGTCCACTCTATGCACCCAACTCAGGCAATATTCCTCATAAATATAAAAAGGATGCCTATCAGATGCAAGTTTTTCGCAACTAGAACGAATCCAAGCTGCGGTAGAAACCTAAGGCAAGGCGGTCATTTATCATCGGAATCCCGCTTTGCCGCCTAGTTAACCCTATGTTAGAGAGCGCGCGGACCACATATGCGCTTTCGGCAGAGATAACAGGCCGGTCGCGTACCCAGGTAGCGCCATGATGCGGGACGGGTTATTCCGGTTCCCGTGGGTAGATTAAGGTCCGACCAAGCAAAAGCGCTTCATCGGGACATCAGAGGTGGAAGAGGATGCTGGATCGGCGCGGCGGTTACGAATACGAGGATTTGCTGGCTTGCGGACGGGGCGAGCTGTTTGGTCCCGGCAACGCCCAGTTGCCGCTGCCGCCGATGCTCATGTTCGATCGCATCAGCGAAATCTCGGAAAATGGCGGCGAGTTCGGCAAGGGGCTGGTGCGCGCCGAGCTCGAAGTGAAGCCGGATCTCTGGTTCTTCGGCTGCCATTTCAAGAACGATCCGGTGATGCCGGGCTGTCTCGGCCTCGATGCCATGTGGCAAATGGTCGGCTTTTACCTTGGCTGGATCGGTGGCGAAGGTCGTGGCCGCGCGCTCGGCCTCGGCGAGCTGAAGTTCTCCGGACAGGTGCTGCCGCACGCGCGCAAGGTTGTGTACAACATCGATATCAAGCGCGTGATGCGGTCAAAGCTCGTGCTTGGAATCGCCGACGGGTGGCTTTCCATGGACGACGAGATTATTTATCGCGCCAAGGACTTGAAGGTCGGATTGTTCAAGCAGGGCACGGCGCCATCTTGAGCAGGATCATCATGCGGCAACATAAAGGCAGGGCGAGGCGAACATGAGGCGGGTTGTCATCACGGGGATGGGTATTGTCTCGTCCATCGGTAACAACACCCAGGAAGTGCTTGCGAGCCTCTACGAGGCGAAGTCGGGCATTTCACGTGCGGAGAAGGCCGCCGAGCTTGGCTTTCGCTCGCAGGTGCACGGCGCGCCGACACTCAATCCCGCTGAGGTGATCGATCGTCGCGCGATGCGGTTCCTTGCCGAAGGTGCGGCCTGGAATCACGTCGCCATGGAGCAGGCGATCCGCGACTCCGGCCTCGAGGAGAACGAAGTCTCCAACATCCGCACCGGCATCATCATGGGATCCGGCGGACCGTCGACGCGCACGCTGGTGGAAGCCGCCGACATCGCGCGCGCCAAGGGCCCGAAGCGCGTCGGTCCGTTCGCGGTGCCGAAGGGAATGTCCTCGACCGCGTCGGCGACGCTCGCGACCTGGTTCAAGATCAAGGGCGTGAACTACTCGATCTCCTCGGCCTGCGCGACGTCGAACCACTGCATCGGCAATGCCTACGAGACAATCCAGATCGGCAAGCAGGACATCATCTTCGCCGGCGGCTGCGAGGAACTCGACTGGACGCTGTCGGTGCTGTTCGACGCCATGGGCGCGATGTCCTCGAAATACAACGACACGCCGGCGACCGCCTCGCGTCCCTACGATCTCAATCGCGACGGCTTCGTCATTGCCGGCGGCGCGGGTGTCGTGGTGCTCGAAGAGCTCGAGCATGCCAAGGCGCGCGGTGCGCGTATCTACGCCGAGGTCGTCGGCTACGGCGCGACCTCTGACGGATACGACATGGTGGCGCCGTCGGGCGAGGGCGCCGAGCGCTGCATGCGCATGGCGATGTCGACGGTGAACACGCCGGTCGACTACATCAATCCGCACGCCACCTCGACGCCGGCCGGCGATCCGCCGGAGATCGAGGCGATCCGCAAGGTGTTCGGCACCGGCGACAAGTGCCCGCCGATCTCGGCGACCAAGGCGCTGACCGGCCACTCGCTCGGCGCGACCGGCGTGCAGGAAGCGATCTACTCGCTCTTGATGCTGAACAACGGCTTCGTCTGCGAGAGCGCGCATATCACCGAGCTCGATCCGGTGTTTGCCGACATGCCGATCGTGCGCAAGCGGATCGACAACGCCAAGCTGACGACCGTGCTGTCGAACTCGTTCGGCTTCGGCGGCACCAACGCGACGCTGGTGTTCAGGCGGCTTGACGCGTGATTTCGCCTCTCCTCGCTTGCTGAGGGAGGACCGCAGCAGCGCATGGGAATATTGCAACGATCCGGAATGGGGTGGGAATGATTATTGAACCGCGCGTGCGAGGCTTCATCTGCACGACGGCACATCCCGTCGGCTGCGCCACCAATGTCCGCGAGCAGATCGCTTACGTCCGGAAGCAGGGCCCGGTCGCCGATTGTGCCAAACGCGTCGCCGTGCTGGGCTGCTCGACGGGCTACGGCCTCGCGAGCCGCATCGTCGCGACCTTCGCCGGCGGTGCCGATACGATCGGCGTGTCGCTGGAGCGCGAGCCTTCGGAAAAGAGGAGCGCCAGCGCCGGCTGGTACAACAACCGCGCCTTCGAGATCGAGGCCCAGAAGATCGGGCGATCTCCGCTCACGCTCGAAGGCGACGCCTTCTCCGACGAGCTGAAGAAAGACTTCATCGAGCGGGTGCGCGAAAAATTCGGACAGCTCGACATGCTGGTCTACAGCATGGCCGCGCCGGTGCGGACCGATCCCGACACCGGCAAGACCTATCGCTCGGTGATCAAGCCGCTCGGCGCCCCGGTCGAGATCAAGACGCTCGACACCGAGACCGGCGAGGTGTTCCAGACCACGCTCGAGCCGGCGAACGAGGATCAGACCGCGGCCACCGTCGCTGTCATGGGCGGCGACGACTGGAAGCGCTGGATCGACCAGCTCGCCGATGCCGGCGTGCTGGCACCGGGCTTCCGGACGCTCAACTACACCTATATCGGCAGCGAGCTGACCTGGCCGATCTACTGGAACGGCACGCTCGGTCGCGCCAAGGTCGATCTCGATGCCAAGGCGGAAGCGATCCGCGGCCGGCTCGGCGCGGACGCGGCTCGCGTCGTGGCGCTGAAGGCCGTGGTCACCCAGGCGAGCTCAGCCATTCCGGTGGTGCCGCTCTATGGCACGGTGCTGTTCAAGGTGATGAAGCAACTCGGGCTGCATGAGGGCTGCATCGAGCAGATCGATCGCCTGTTCCGCACCCGGCTCGGCAAAGACGTCGCGCTCGACGATGCGCAGCGCATCCGGGTCGACGATTGGGAGCTGTCGCCCGAAGTGCAGACGGAAGTGTCGCGGCGCTGGCCGCTGCTCACCACCGAGACGCTCGGCGAGCTGGCGGATCTCGGCGAGTACAAGAGCCAGTTCCTGCGCCTGTTCGGCTTCGGCATCGACGGTGTCGACTACACGCAGGACGTCGATCCCTGCGTCGTGCCGGGTTAGGCCGGCCGGAAAGCCACTGCTTCGTAGCCCGGATGAAGCGCAGCGAAATCCGGGACCTTTCTCCGCAGAGAGACCGTCCCGGATTGCGCTTCGCTCCATCCGGGCTACGCGAGACGATGTCTCACCCTGCCGCGATCTTCTCCGCGCGCTGGAACGCGGGCCGTGCAACGCAGCGGTCGATATAGGCGTCGAATGACGGCCGCGGCGGCACCATCTTGAAGATGCGCACCGCAAAGTTCAGTCCCGCGCCGATCGTGATGTCGGCGGCGGAGAACTGCTCGCCCAGGATCCACGGTCCCTTCTGCAGCTCGGCGTCGAGCACGTCGAACACCTGCGCCGCGCTGCCCCACGCCGCGGTGCTGGTCGGCACCTCGAGCTTGGTGAAGAGCTGGATCAGCGCCGGCTCGATGCAGCTCGGTGAGAAGAACAGCCATTGCAGATAGCGTGCGCGCTTCGGGTCGGTCGTGGCCGGCGCGAGCTTCGTCTCGGGATAGCGATCGGCGATGTAGGCGCAGATCGCCGCCGCCTCGGCGAGCTGCGCATCGCCGTCGGTCAACGCCGGCACCTTGCCCATCGGGTTGATCTTGAGGAACTCCGGCGACTTCTGCGCGCCGGTGCTGATGTCGGTCAACACCCGCTCATAAGCCAGGCCGGATTCTTCCAGCAGCCAGATGGCGGAGAACGAGCGCGAGCGCGGCGACCAGTACAGCTTGATCATGAGTTAACCTCCGACGTGTGGTTTGTTCTCTTCCACCGGTAGTGCTTCATCGTGAAGCCGGTCACCGGATTGAGGGATTCTTTCTCGAACACAAAACCTTCGCGCTCGTACCAGCACCAGGCTTTGTCATTCTCGCGGACGCATTTCAGCCAGATCTCGTCAGGCATTTGCCGGCGCGTGAAGGCGAGCAGATGGCGTCCGAGGCTCTTGCCCTGATGGCTTGGCGCGACCATCAGCTGGTCGAGCAGCAAGGTCGGCAAGTGAAGCGCCAGCATGGCGGCGATGGTGCCGTGATCGTCGGCGACGAACAGGCTCCAGCCGCCCGCGATCTCGCGCGGCAGGCGTGCGCGCAGATCGTTCAACAGGCTCTCGCTTGCTTGCGAGAGCCCAGTCGAAACCCAGCTCTCCATCCAGACGCGCGCGATCACGTCATGTTCGTCGGGGTGGCCAGGGCGGATGGTCGGCAGCGTCATCGGCGATCCCCATGGCGCTCGACACCGGCGGCGCGACGCTTGGACGTAAGGTGATGGCCCCGCGATCGTCTCGCGGGGCGTTCGAAGGTAACGCAGTTCCTTGCGAGCAGCGAGCCCGCGGCTCACACGCCGAGCGTGCCGGCCTTGGCGGCCGCATAACGCTCGGCCACGGCCTTCCAGTTCACTGTGTTCCACCACGCCTTGAGGTAATCGGGCCGGCGGTTCTGGTAGGTCAGGTAATAGGCGTGCTCCCAGACATCATTGCCGAGCAGCGCACGCTTGCCGTCCATGATCGGATTGTCCTGGTTCGGCCGCGTCTCGATCGCGAGCTTGCCGTCCTTCGTCACGGTGACGAACACCCAGCCGGAGCCGAACACGCGCCCGCCGGCGGCGTTGAAATCGGTCTGGAATTTTTCCATGCCGCCGAGGTCGCGATCGATCGCGGCGAGCACCTCGCCGTCCGCCTTGCCGCCGTTCGGTCCCATGATCTGCCAGAACATCGTGTGGTTGGCATGGCCGCCCATGTTGTTGCGCACGCCGGTGCGGATCGCCTCCGGCACGCTGCCGAGATTGGCGAGCACCTCGACGACCGGCTTCTCGGCGATCTGCGGATTGTCCTTGGCGAAATTGTTGAGGTTGGTGACATAGGCCTGGTGATGCCGGTCGTGATGGATTTCCATCGTCTTGGCGTCGATGTGCGGCTCCAGCGCATTGGTGGGATAGGTCAGCGGATCGATCTTGAACGGTCCGGCTGGAGCCTGCGCCGTGGCTTGCGCGAACGCTGCGCGCGATGCGGCGGCGGCCGCAGCGATGCCGCCTGCTGCGATGATCAAATGGCGTCGGGACATCGAGGACATCGTGGTTCTCCGTGCTGAGAAAGTTTCCTGATGTTAGGCCCGAGTTGTGAACGGGTTCCAGCGAATCCGGTCACAATGTCGGGTCAAAACCGCGCACTCCGATAAGCGGGATTGATTTGCGGCTCCTGCGACAAACTAAAAAGGGCGGCCACAGGGCCGCCCTTTTCGCAACAATCGATTTGCCTTGGCTTACTCGCCGGCGGCTTCGCGCGGCGCCGGAGCGTCGCTCTTCTGCTTGGCCTCGAGGTCCTCGCCGGTCTCCTGGTCGACCGCCTTCATCGACAGGCGGGTCTTGCCGCGATCGTCGAAGCCGAGCAGCTTGACCTTGACCTTGTCGCCTTCCTTGACGACGTCGGAGGTCTTCTGCACGCGGTTGGCCGCGAGCTGGCTGATGTGGACGAGACCGTCCTTGGCGCCGAAGAAGTTCACGAACGCGCCGAACTCCATCACCTTGACGACGGTGCCTTCGTAGATCTGGCCGACCTCCGGATCGGAGGCGATCGACTTGATCCACTTGATCGCAGCCTTCATCGCCTCGCCGTCATTGGAGGCGACCTTCACGGTGCCGTCGTCCTCGATGTTGACCTTGGCGCCGGTCTTCTCGACGATCTCGCGGATCACCTTGCCGCCGGTGCCGATCACTTCACGGATCTTGTCGGTGGCGATCTTGAAGGTCTCGATGCGCGGGGCGTATTCGCCGAGCTCGGCGCGTGCCGCGGTCAAGGCCTTGGCCATCTCGCCGAGGATGTGGATGCGCCCTTCCTTGGCCTGGCCAAGCGCAACCTTCATGATCTCCTCGGTGATGCCCTCGATCTTGATGTCCATCTGGAGCGAGGTGATGCCCTGGTCGGTGCCGGCGACCTTGAAGTCCATGTCGCCGAGATGATCCTCGTCGCCGAGGATGTCCGACAGCACCGCGAAGCGCTGACCCTCGAGGATCAGGCCCATGGCGATACCGGCGGTCGGCCGCTTCAGCGGCACGCCGGCGTCCATCAGCGACAGCGAGGCGCCGCAGACCGAAGCCATCGAGGACGAGCCGTTCGACTCGGTGATCTCGGAGACCACGCGGATCGTGTACGGGAACTCGTGATGCGGCGGCAGCACCGGATGGATCGCGCGCCAGGCGAGCTTGCCGTGGCCGATCTCGCGGCGCTTGGTGCCGCCGAGGCGACCGGTTTCACCGACCGAGTAGGGCGGGAAGTTGTAGTGGAGCAGGAACGTTTCCTTGTACGTCCCCGACAGCGCGTCGATGTACTGCTCGTCCTCACCAGTGCCGAGCGTGGTCACGACCATCGCCTGGGTCTCACCGCGGGTGAACAGCGCCGAGCCGTGGGCGCGCGGCAGCACGCCGGCTTCGGCGATGATGTTGCGCACGGTCTTGACGTCGCGGCCGTCGATGCGCTTGCCGGTGTCGAGGATGTTCCAGCGAACGATCTTGGCTTCCAGTTCCTTGAACACGGCGGCAACGCGGAGCTTGTCGTATTTCGGCTCCTGGCCTTCCGGGAAGAAGTGCGCCAGCACCTTCTCCTTGACGGCGCCGACCGCGGCATAGCGTTCCTGCTTGACCGGGATCGCATAGGCCTTGCGCAGCTCCTGCTCGGCAAGGCCAAGCATTTCCTTCTCGATCTCCGAATTGTCGATCGTGGTGACTTCGCGCGGCTCCTTGGCGGCCTTCTCGGCGAGCTCGATGATCGCGTTGATCACCGGCTGGAAGTGGCGGTGGCCGAACATGACCGCGCCGAGCATCACGTCTTCGTTGAGCTCCTTGGCTTCCGACTCGACCATCAGTACGGCGTCGGCGGTGCCGGCGACGACGAGGTCGAGCTGGGTCTCGGTCATCTCGTCCAGCGTCGGGTTGAGGATGAACTCGTCATTGGCGAAGCCGACGCGCGCGGCGCCGATCGGACCCTTGAAGGGGGCGCCCGACAGCGTCAGCGCGGCGGAGGCGGCGACCAGCGACACGATGTCCGGATCGTTCTCCATGTCGTGCGAGAGAACGGTGACGATCACCTGGGTCTCGTTGCGCCAGCCATCGACGAACAGCGGACGGATCGGACGGTCGATCAGGCGGGAGACCAGCGTCTCCTTCTCGGTCGGACGGCCCTCGCGCTTGAAATAGCCGCCGGGAATGCGGCCCGCGGCGTAGGTCTTCTCCTGGTAGTCGACCGTCAGCGGCAGGAAGTCGACGCCTTCGCGCGGCGCCTTCGCCGCGACGACGGTGGCAAGCACCACGGTCTCGCCGTAGGTCGCCATCACGGCGCCGTCGGCCTGGCGGGCGATCTTGCCGGTTTCTAGTTTGAGGGGACGTCCACCCCAGTCGATCTCGACGGAATGCGAATTGAACATTTCGGTTTCTTTCATGGTTTCACGAAAGCACGGCGCCCTGAAACACAAAGACCATGCCAAGACGGCGAGACACTGACGCGCTGCTGCGGTCAGCATCCGGCGATCCTGCCATGGTCCCTGGATTTCGGATGGCGTCCATCCTTTCGGTCATCTGGGCATCTTGCCCGGTCCAGCGGCCGGATTGCTGCTGGACGCTAGTTGGCATGGCGCGACTGCCATGCTGCGCATGATCATCTTTCGACAATTCGAAAGCCCGGGTTCACGGACGACCATGCGAAAACGCGCGCGAACCTTCGCGCGCGTGCTTCTCAAATCAACGACGGATGTTGTGCTTTTCGAGCAGCGCCTTGTAGCGCGCCTCGTCCTTGCGCTTGATGTAGTCAAGCAGGGAGCGACGCGTCGACACGAGCTTCAAGAGGCCGCGGCGTGAATGGTTGTCCTTCACATGGCTCTTGAAGTGCTCGGTGAGGTTATTGATGCGTTCCGACAGGATCGCGACCTGAACCTCGGGCGAGCCGGTGTCGCCGGCTTTGGTGGCATTCGTCTTGATGACTTCCGCTTTACGTTGCGCGGTAATCGACATCGTCAGTTACTTTCATTGTTGCGAGCCGGACCGGCAGTCAGTCCGTTCAGGTTGAACACGCGCTTGGGGATGAGTTCGCCATTGCCAATTTCAGCAAGCGCGAGAAGCCGGCCTGCCACCGTGACATAGACTGTGCCGCTAGTATTGGGCGCATCCCGTCCGCGCAACAAAACGGCCTGGCCCCTGTGGAGCCTTGCCGCATCAGCCCGTGTGACGGCCAGTGCCGGGATGTCGTCCAGCGCGGTCTCAACGGGCATAAGCGCGTCGGCGAGGCTGCCCTCGCCAGACGCGGCTCTATTGCATAAAGCCTCCAACTGTTCCAGCGGAATCATGTCCGCTTCCGTAAACGGACCGACCAGGGTCCGCCGCAGGGCGCAGATATGGCCGAAACAGCCCAGAATCCGGCCCATATCGCGGGCCAGGGCCCGGACATAGGTTCCCTTGCCACACTCGGCCTCGAACACGGATTGTCCGTTATCTCCATGTTCCACAAGGGTTAATTCGTGAATCTCGACCGGGCGGGGCTTCAGTTCCACGGTCTCGCCGTCGCGCGCCAGGTCATAGGCCCGCTCGCCCTGCACCTTGATGGCCGAATATTGCGGCGGAATCTGCTCGATCACCCCGGTGAAGCGCGGCAGCAGCTCGCGGATCGAATCGGCGGTCGGCCGGCTTTCGCTGGTCCTGACCGGCCGCCCCTCGGTGTCGTCGGTGTCGCGCTCCTCGCCCCAGCTGACCGTGAAACGGTAGCGCTTGCGGCCGTCCATCACGAACGGCACCGTCTTGGTGGCCTCGCCGAGTGCGATCGGCAGCCCGCCGGAGGCGAGCGGATCGAGGGTGCCGGCATGGCCGGCGCGCTTGGCCTGGAACAGGCGCTTGAGCACGGCAACGGCCTGTGTCGAGGTCATGCCGATCGGCTTGTCGAGCACCACCCAGCCATGGACGTCGCGCTTGTCGCGGCGTGGCTGCTGGTTCTGCCTGCCCTGCCTCTGGCGCGGGTCGTTGTTGGTGCGGCGCGCATCGTCGCTGCGCTGGCCGGCAAAAGCATCACGCTCAGCGTCGCGCGCGTCGGTATCCTTCGCGTCGATCACGCTGTTGGTCGTCATCACAGTCATCACTCGTCGTCCGAATCGGGTGCAAGGTCTCGCTGCACCGCAGGTGTCCGCAGTAGTTTTTCGATGCGCTCCGCCTCGTCGAACCGCTCGTCGACGCGGAAGCGAATGTCGGGGGCAAATTTCAGGTTGACGCGATGCGCGATCTCGCCGCGAAGGAACTTCTTGTTGCGCTCGAGCGCTGTGATCACCGTGTCGGTGTCGCGGCCGCCGAGCGGCATCACGTAGATCGTCGCGAGCTTCAGGTCTGGCGACATACGCACCTCGGGCACGGTGATGATGTGGCCTTCGAGATCGGGATCGTGGACCTCACCCTGTGACAGAATCTCGGCAACCGCATGGCGAACCGTTTCGCCGACGCGCAGCTGACGTTGTGAGCCGCCGGGGCTGGAACTCTTCTTTTGACGGGACATGACCTTTTTCCAAAACCGTCGCGCCCGCAGGCCGTGGCCGCGGGCATCAATGTCCTAGCTTTGCTTTCAATCGGGCAATGCGCGGGTGGCCGGACTAAACGTCCGGCCACGTCATCGCATTTCAGTTAAATGGACCCAACGCTGAGCTTCGTAAGATTTGGACTTACAGAGAGCGCTGGATCGTCTCGATGCGGTAACATTCGATCACGTCGCCGACACGCATGTCGCCGTAGTTCTCGAATGCCATGCCACACTCCTGGCCGGAGACCACTTCTTTCACTTCATCCTTGAAGCGCTTCAGCGTCGACAGCTTGCCTTCGTGCACCACGACGTTGTCGCGGATCAGGCGAACGTTGGCGCCGCGTTCCACTGTGCCGTCGGTGACGCGGCAGCCCGCGACCTTGCCGACCTTGGAAATGTTGAACACTTCCAGGATCTGCGCGTTGCCCAGCATGGTTTCGCGCAGCGTGGGCGCGAGCAGGCCGGACATCGCCTTTTTGATGTCATCCACGAGGTCGTAGATGATGTTGTAGTAGCGGATCTCGATGCCGTTGCGCTTGGCCGCGGCTGCCGCTTCCTTGTTGGCACGGACCGAGAAGCCGATGATCGCGGCGTTGAAGCCTTCCGCCAGCGTGACGTCGGACTCCGAGATGCCGCCGACGCCGGCATGCAGGATGCGGGCGGCGACTTCGTCGGTGCCGAGCTTCTCGAGCGAGCCCAGGATCGCTTCCAGCGAGCCCTGCACGTCGGCCTTGACGATCAGCGGGAACTCCTTGCGGCCCGCGGTCTTGAGCTGCGACATCATCTGCTCGAGCGAGCCGCGCATGCCGGAGATCGAGGCAGCGGCGTTCTCGCGCTTCTGGTGCGCGCGGTAGCTCGTGACCTGGCGGGCGCGGGCTTCGTTCTCGACGACCGCGAGGCGGTCGCCGGCTTCCGGCGGACCGTTGAAGCCGAGCACCTCGACCGGCACGGACGGACCGGCCTCTTCGAGATTCTCGCCCTGGTCGGAGATCAGGGCGCGGACGCGGCCCATCTCGGCGCCGGCCACGATGATGTCGCCGACGCGCAGCGTGCCGCGCTGCACCAGCACGGTTGCGACCGGACCGCGGCCGCGATCGAGCTTGGCTTCGATCACGGTGCCTTCCGCCGGACGCTCCGAATTGGTCTTCAGGTCGAGGATTTCGGCCTGCAGCGCGATCATCTCGAGCAGCTTGTCGAGATTGGTCTTGTTCTTCGCCGAGACCTCGACGTCGACAACGTCGCCGCCGAGCGATTCGACCTGCACCTCGTACTGCAGCAATTCGGTGCGCACGCGCTCCGGCCGCGCATCGGGCTTGTCGATCTTGTTGATCGCCACGATCATCGGCACCTTGGCCGCCTTGGCGTGGTTGATCGCTTCGATCGTCTGCGGCATCACGCCGTCATCGGCCGCGACCACCAGCACGACGATGTCCGTGACCTTGGCGCCGCGGGCGCGCATCGCGGTGAACGCGGCGTGGCCGGGCGTGTCGATGAAGGTGATCTTGGTGCCGGTCTCGGGCGACAGCACCTGGTAGGCGCCGATATGCTGGGTGATGCCGCCGGCTTCGCCCGACACCACGTTGGCGTGGCGCAGCGCGTCGAGCAGCGAGGTCTTGCCGTGGTCGACGTGACCCATGACGGTGACGACGGGCGAGCGCGGCTCTGTGTCGGTCGAATCGTCGACGATGTCGAACAGGCCCTCTTCGACGTCGGACGCGGCGACGCGCTTGACGCTGTGGCCGAGCTCTTCGGCGATCAGCTGCGCAGTGTCGGCATCGATCACGTCGGTGATCTTGTGCATCGCGCCCTGCTTCATCAGCATGCGGATGACGTCGACCGCGCGCTCCGACATGCGGTTCGCGAGTTCCTGGATCGTGATCGCTTCCGGGATGGTGACTTCGCGGATCAGCTTTTCCTTGGGTTCGTTCGACGCGTGCCCCTTCAGGCGCTGGGTGCGGCGGCGGAACGAGGCGATCGAGCGCTCGCGCACGTCATCGGCGTTGAGCGCAGTGGTCAGAGTGAGGCGGCCGCGCTCTTTCTGCGGACCGGGCTTGTGAGTGGTCTTCGGAGCCGCGACGGGGCGCACGGCGCCGCCGGGGCGCCGCACCATGCGCGGACCTTCGTCTTCGTCGGGCCCGGCCGCAACCGCCGCCGGCCTCGGCGCAGAGGCCGGGGTGCGCGCGGTGGTCGTGGTCGCCGGGCGGGCTGCGGGCGCGCGGGCGGCCGGAGCAGATGTGGGGGCGGCTGTCGCGGGCCTGGCCGGTGCAGCGGCGGGTGCCGCGCCGGGCTTGGCCTCGCCCTCGCCGAAGCGGCGCTTGGCCTCGACTTCGGCCTTGCGCTTGGCCTCTTCCTCGTGGCGATGGCGCTCTTCTTCCGCCTTGCGGCGGGTTTCGGCGGCCTCGCGCTCTGCCTTCTCGGCAGCTTCGCGGACGGCACGGCGCTTGGCTTCCTCTTCGGCCTGGCGGCGCTCTTCGATGTCTCGCTGCCGCGCATCGGCCAGCGCACTGGCGCGCGCGGAACGCTCGTCTTCGGTCAAGGTCGGCAGCACCACGCCGGAACGGGCGTTGCGCTGTTGCTGGCCGGGAGGCGAGCCTGACGGGCGGCCCTGCGGCGGCCGGGGGGCGGGCGCCACCGGCTTTGCAACCACGGGTTCGGGCGCATGCGCCTCGCCGGGACCATCGCCACCGACGCGGCGCTTGCCGCGCTTCTCGACCACGACCTGCTTGGTCCGGCCGTGGCTGAAGCTCTGGCGCACGGTGCCCGTCTCGACGCGCGGCTTCAGCGACAACGTCTTGCTCGGGACACTCAGAGTCTTGTCGCCAGGGGTCTTGGTATCAACCATTCAGCAGTCCTAATCTCGTTTCGCTGTGCGTTTACCGCACAAATCCTTCAACGTGTCGTCGTTTGCTGAGCATGATCCGGTCGGAAAGACGGCGTCCGCCTTCCTGGGTCACGCTCTGGAATTTCTGGCCGCTTCGGCGGTCTTGTCGTCGTCGGCCATCCGGTATCGGACCAGCATCTGGCAGCGCGACAGGAACGTCTTGCTCGCTGGGCCCGCGAGCAGCGCAGCATGTATCACATTTGACCGCCCAAGTGCCAAATCCAATTCTTCCGACGTCAAAACATTGACGACGGCGATTACTGGCGATTCACCACGTTTTTCGCCCCTTTGCCTGACGATCGCGTCCAATTTGCGGATTCCGTCCGCTGCGCCGTCGGAAGCGTGGATCAGGGCTGCAGTTTCGTTCCGGTTGAGTGCGTCCTCGACCTTGCCGAAGCCTGCGACCACCTGACCGGCCTTGGCGGCCATCGCCAGGGCCTCGGTGAGGCTGCGCACCAAAAGTGCGTCGGTGTCGGTGGGAAGGGTCGGCGCGACACGGACATCGCGCTTGAATCCCTTGCTAAATTGGTGACGGCGGACCGCTTCCGCAACGCTGCGCCGCGATGCGGAAACCCATAATCCGCGGCCGGGCAGCTTGCGCTTCAGATCCGGGATCACCTCGCCCGTGGGCGCGACGACGAACCGGATCAGCTCGTCGATCGGACGCACCTCGCGGCTGACCGCGCACATCCGCGTGGTCGCGGACTTCTGCGTCCGCGGGCCATCGTCGAGATCGGGGTCAGCCTGAGCGAGCATCCGTGGGGCATCTCCTTACGACGCCGCTGTTTCTGCTTCGGCGGCGTCGGCCTCCTCGGCAGGCTTGGCGAGGTCGGCCTCGGTGATCCAGCCGGCTTTGAGGCGGGCCTGCATGATCATGGCCTCGGCCTCGTCGCGCGAGATCTCGATGCCATCGAGGAACCCGGCATGCTTGGTCGGCTCTCCGCCTTCCTTGCGCTCGGTCCAGCCGACCAGGTCGTCGGTGGCGCAGCCGGCGAGGTCCTCGACGGTCTTCACGTCGTTCTCGCCGAGCTTCACCAGCATCTTGCCGGTGATGCCGGGGACGTCCTTCATGGCGTCCTCGACGCCGAGTTCCTTGCGCTTGGCCTCGAGTTCGGCCTCGAGCTGTTCCAGATACTCGCGGGCGCGGGTCTGCAGCTCGGTCGCGGTTTCCTCGTCGAAACCTTCGATGCCGGCGAGTTCCTTGACGTCGACCAGCGCGAGTTCCTCGACCGAGGTGAAGCCTTCGGAGGCGAGCAGCTGGCCGACCACTTCGTCGACATTGAGCGCTTCCATGAACACGCGGGTCGAGTTCTCGAAGTCGGCCTGGCGGCGCTCCGACTCTTCCTGCTCGGTCAGGATGTCGATGTCCCAGCCGGTCAGCTGCGAGGCGAGGCGAACGTTCTGGCCGCGGCGGCCGATCGCCAGCGACAGCTGGTTGTTGGTGTCGGGAACCACGACCTCGATGCGCTCGCGGTCTTCGTCGATCACGACCTTGGCGACTTCAGCGGGCGCCAGCGCGTTGACGACGAAGGTCGCGATGTCCGGCGACCACGGAATGATGTCGATCTTCTCGCCCTGCAGCTCGTTCACCACGGCCTGCACGCGCGAGCCGCGCATGCCGACGCAGGCGCCGACCGGGTCGACCGAGGAATCGCGCGAGATCACGCCGATCTTGGCGCGCGAGCCGGGATCGCGGGCGACCGCCTTGATCTCGACGATGCCGTCATAGATTTCCGGCACTTCCTGCGCGAACAGCTTCGCCATGAACTGCGGATGGGTGCGTGACAGGAAGATCTGCGGACCGCGGGTCTCGCGGCGGACGTCGAAGATATAGGCGCGGACGCGGTCGCCGTTGCGGAACACTTCGCGCGGCAGCATCTCGTCGCGGCGCACGATGGCTTCGCCACGGCCGAGATCGACGATCACGCTGCCATATTCGACGCGCTTGACGATGCCGTTGACGATGTCGCCGATGCGATCCTTGAATTCCTGGTACTGCCGGTCGCGCTCGGCCTCGCGCACCTTCTGCACGATCACCTGCTTGGCCGACTGCGCCGCGATGCGGCCATATTCCAGCGGCGGCAGCGTGTCGGCGATGGTGTCGCCGACCTGGGCGCCCGGATTGGCGCGCTGCGCGTCGAACAGCGAAATCTGGTTGGAGGAGTTCTCGACGACGTCGACCACCAGCATGTGGCGGGTCAGCCGCAGCTCGCCCTTCTTGGCGTCGATCTCGGCATGGACGTCGGTCTCGCTGCCGTAGCGGGCGCGGGCGGCCTTGGCGATGGCGTCTTCCATCGCCGCGATCACGATGGAGCGGTCGATCGACTTTTCGCGCGCAACTGCGTCTGCGATCTGCAGCAGTTCGAGTTTGTTGGCGCTGACTGCCATGGCTTAGTCTCCTTCGAATGGATCGATCTCGCCACGGCGCGCGCGCTCGGCGGCCAGGCGGTGCTTTTTCGTGTTGGTCGGAGCCGGCTTCTTGCCGGTCGTGTGACCAGGCTTGTGATCGGGCTTGGGTTTCGGCTTCTGGCTCTTCGCCGGATCGCTCTTCTTGGCGTGGGCCGGCTGCGGCGGCGCAAGGCCGAGTTCGCGGCGCAGCTCGCGCTCGGCGGCCTTGCCGCGGCGCATCGATTCCTCGATCAGCTCGTCGGTCAGCACCAGCCGCGCGTCCGAGATGTCTTCCATCACCAGCAGGACTTCGGCGTCCTCGGTCGGACGCGGATCGTCGCGCTTGACGCGCACCGCATTGCCCTCGACGCCGGCGAGCAGGCCGCGGAACCGCTTGCGGCCCTGATGCGGCACCGCCATCTCGATCTTCACCAGATGCCCGGTGTAGCGCTCGAAGTCGGAGCGGCGCACCAGCGGGCGGTCGATGCCGGGCGACGAGATTTCCAGCCGGTAGGCGCGCTCGATCGGGTCGGCGACGTCGAGCACCGGCGACAGCGCGCGCGAGATCGCCTCGCAATCCTCGAGCTGCATCGAGCCGTCGGGGCGTTCCGCCATGATCTGCACGGTGCAGCCGGCATCGCCCGAAACCTTGATGCGCACCAGGCGATAGCCCATGCCCTGCAGCACCGGCACCGCGACCGCGGCGACGCGCGCCGCGACCCCGGGCTCGACGACGAGCCTCGGCTCGGCGAGCAGTTCGGGGTCCACGGACGTGGCGGTCGGGTCGGTCATATCGAGTGTCAAAGGCTGTCTAGGTCTGAAGGTTGGGTCTTAGCTCTAAAGGTTGGGTCTGTTGTGTTGTTCGGGTGGCCTTAAGGGGCCGCTAACGCTACCCAAACTGGACTCGGCCTCGCTGGGTCCCGTCAGGTAATAAAAAAGAGCGGGTCCCGGGGGGCCCACTCTCCTACGCGATCGTATGAGATACCATAAGTTGCGGTGGATATAGCCCTTTTGCAGGGGTCCGGCAAGGCCTCCCTTCCCGGCGGAGGGCGATTTTGCCCCTCCCCGGGTGCAGGTTTGACCTAACCCTCCGTTTACGAACGGGACCATAGATTGCCGAAAATCGGCAGAAGTCGCCGGTTGGACAAGGCTCATGACGACAGCCCCCGCGCTGATCCCGGAACTCGACGACATCGTTCGCCGCGGCGACCCCAAGCGCCGCGCCGAGGCCGCACGGCGGCTCGGCGAATTGTTCCTGCAGGGCGCCGCGAGCTTTCGCCCCGACCATATCGACCTGTTCGACGGGGTGCTGACCAGCCTGGTGCCGCACGCCGAGCTTGCGGCGCGGATCGATCTTGCCGAACGGCTCGCGCCGCTCGCCAACGCGCCGCGCCATTTGGTCGGGCAACTCGCCCGCGACGACGAGGTCGCGATTGCCGGCCCGGTGCTGCGCAAATCGCCGGTGATCGACGAAAAGGCGCTGGTCGAGATCGCCAATGCCAAGGGCCAGGGCCATCTGCTGGCAATGGCCGAGCGATCGAAGCTCTCGACCGCGCTGACCGACGTCCTCGTCCGTCGCGGCGATCGCGATGTGATCCGATGCGCGGCCGGCAATGCCGGCGCGGCGTTCTCGGACGCGTCCTTCACGACGCTGGTGCGGCGCGCCGGCCAGGACGGCGTGCTGACGCTGCGGATCGGCCGCCGTGACGATCTCCCGCCCGCGCATCTGAAGAGCCTGCTGGCCGGCTCGATCGACGTGATCCGCCGCCGCTTGCAAGTCGTCGCCAAGCCGGAACGGCAGGCCGAGATCAAGCTGGCTCTGAACGAGATCGAGGGCGTCGTCGTGCAGGTCGAGGGCCGCGATTTCGCTGCCGCGCAGCGCACGATCCTGGCGCTGCACCGCGCCGGCGAACTGAACGAGGCCGCTGTGGTCGGCTTCGCAAAGGCCTTCAAATACGAGGAATGCGTCGCCGCGCTCGCCGCGATGACCGGCGTGAAGATCGTCTCGCTCGATCGTCTGATCTCCGGCGATCGTTACGATCCGATCCTGATCGCCAGCAAGACGATCGGCTTCGAATGGCCGACCGTGCGCGCCCTGATCCTGATGCGGCTCGGGCCGAACCGCGTGCCGTCACCGGCCGATATCGAAGGTGCACGGGTGAACTTCGTGCGCCTGATGCCATCGACCGCGCAGCGCGTCGTGGATTTCTGGAAGTCGCGGTAACGTCGAGCGCCGCGCGATTCTCGGCGGCAAATTCTCTCTCTCTCTGTCATTGCGAGGAGCGAAGCGACGAAGCAATCCATGCTTCCGCGCAAGCGCAGTGATGGATTGCTTCGCTTCGCTCGCAATGACGAGGCTGAGCAGCAGGGCCAAAAATCCCTTCCCCAAACTTGAATCGGCCAGCTATGCTTTCCGCAAGGCGCGACACAGCGCCAACGGGGAGATTGCCATGCTGACCGACGCCGACATCCAATCGCACGCCGAGCGGATCCGCGATGACGGATACACCGTGATCGAGCGCGCCGCCTCGCCTGACCTGGTCGAGGGATTGAAGGCGGCGGTCGAGCGGATCGAGCGCGAGAATAATCTCGGCCTTGCCCGGACATCGTTCGAAGGCTTCAAGACGCTGCGCATCAACAACCTCCTGACCTATGACGAGCTGTTCTGGGAGGTGCCACTGCACGAGAACGTGCTGCCGGTGGTCGAGCGCGTGCTGGACCGGGAGTGCCTGCTGTCGTCGTTCTGCTCGCTGGTGCTCGGCCCGGGCCAGGAGGCGCAGCCGATTCACGAAGACACCCAGTTGATCCCGCTGCCGCGGCCGCACATTCCGATCACGATCAATGCGATCTGGGCGCTAACCGATTTCCGCGACGACAATGGCGCGACGCGGATCATTCCGGCGAGCCACAAATTCGATTCGTCGCCGGAATACGGCAGGGATTACGACGCGCTCACCGCGACCATGCCGGCGGGCAGCGTGATGCTGTTCGACAGCGCGCTGTGGCATGGCGGCGGCGCCAACTCCAGCGATGCGCGGCGCTTCGCATTCTCCTGCGCCTATTGCTGGGGCTGGATGCGCCAGCAGGAGAACCTGCAGCTCGGCATTCCCCGCGAGACCGCGGCGCGCTTTCCGCGCCGTCTGCAGGAATTGTGCGGATACAGCGTCTACAAAGGCCAGTTCGGCCACATCGACAATCACGATCCGATCGAGTTGCTCGGCCGCGAGCGCGGCAAGCGCATGGTCTGGGAGGCGACCGACGTCAGGAAGGCGCGGATGGCGGAAGAGAAGGCATAGTATCTATCTGTCATTCCGGGGCGATGCGTTAGCATCGAACCCGGAATCTCGAGGTTCCGGGTTCGCTCGTTTCACTCGCGCCCCGGAACGACGGATCAATCGACGCGCCGAAACCTCAAATACGCCGCCTTGCGGCCTTCGCGCTCGGCCTTGGCGCCGTAGCGCGTCATCGTGTAGTTCGGCCACGGCTCGAGCCAGTCGATCGCGCGCTCGGCGAGCCAGGCGAAGTCGGGCGAGCGCATCAGATGCGCGAGCGTCCAGGCGCAATAATCGTCGATGTCGCTGACGAAGCGGAATTCACCGCCGGGCGGAAGCAGCCGCGTCATCGCGGCGACCGTTGCATCCTGCACGAAGCGCCGCTTCCAGTGTCGCCGCTTCGGCCAGGGATCGGGATGAATCAGGTCGATGCGCGCAAGTGAGCGCGCTGGCGCCCAGGCCAATAGCTCGGCGGCGTCGCCGGCGAACAGGCGGATGTTGCCGATATTCAGCGCCTCGATCTGGGTCAGGATCTTCGCCATCCCGTTGACGTAGGGCTCGCAGCCGATGAAGCCCGTCTTTGGAAATGCCTGCGCTTCCGCGATCAGGTGCTCGCCGCCGCCGAAGCCGATCTCGAGCCTGACATGCTCGGTGCCGTCATCGAACAATTCGGTCAACGCCGCGGGCGCCGGCAGCGCGATGTCGACCGAAAGGTGCGGCAGCAGATTGTCGATCAGGTCGGCCTGGTGCGAACGCAGTCTGTGGCCCTTGCGCCGCCCGAAGAATGAGCCGCGCGAATGGGCCATCGCGCCGTCCTCTGGGGGATCGCGATCGCTGGTGTCGTTCGGAGCCGGCGTCATCGCAGCGTCTGATACAGCCGGTAGAGCAGGCGCGCGCGCGGCTCGATCGACGAGATGTAGAGCTGCTCGTAATGGGTATGC
Organism: Bradyrhizobium sp. INPA03-11B; assembly: GCF_040446015.1. NCBI lineage: Bacteria > Pseudomonadati > Pseudomonadota > Alphaproteobacteria > Hyphomicrobiales > Nitrobacteraceae > Bradyrhizobium > Bradyrhizobium sp. INPA03-11B. The sequence goes on along the minus strand of NZ_JASGSR010000085.1, from coordinate 15,711 downwards.
GCGCCCTTGCCGTCGACGCCGAGGCCGTCGAGCGTTGCAGTATGCGGTGCGGTGAAATTGCCGTCGGAGCCGCCGCCGGTGAACACATCGAGCAGCTCGAAGCCGAGTTCGGTGGCAAGCTCCCGGGCGTGCTCGTAGAGCGCGGCGCCGGCGTTGCTCTTCTCATAGGGCGGGCGGTTCAATTCGCCTGTGACCTTCACGCTGACGCCCTCGGTGCGCGAGGTGATGCCGAGGATCTTCGGCACCAGCTCGTCGGCGTCGGCCATCGACGGCACGCGCATGTCGACTTCCGCATAGGCCTCTTCGGCGATCACGTTCGGCTTGGTGCCGCCGCGGACCACCCCGACATTGACGGTGACGCCGCGCTTGAGATCGTTCATCGCCTCCAGTGTCTGGATCACATTGCCGAGCTCCCGGATCGCGCTGCGGCCATCCTCGGGGCGCGTGCCGGCATGCGCGGGCGCGCCCTTGATGAACACATCGAAGCGCGCGACGCCCTTGCGCCCGGTGACGATCTTGCCGCCGTCGCGCGCCGGCTCGGTCACCAGCACGTATTTGGCCTTGCGTCCCTCGGCCTCGATCAGCGCGCGCGAGGTCGGGCTGCCGATTTCCTCGTCCGAGACGTAGAGCTGGGTGATGCCGAGCGGCGGGCGCGCGTCATCGGCGCAGATCTGCCGGAACGCGTGATAGGCGAGATAGGCGCCGCCCTTCATGTCGTAGATGCCCGGACCGAACGCGCTGTCGCCTTCGATCTTGAATGGTAACCGTTCGATGAATCCCATCGGATGAACTGTGTCGAGATGGCTCAGCACCAGAATGCCCGGGGCGTCCTGCCCCCAGGACGAGCGCGTCACCAGATGATCGCCGCAGCCGTCGCGTCCCGCAACGCGGTCGACGGTGGCCGGCAGGTCGCGATATTCGGACGCGACGAGGTCAGCCAGTCTGTTGACCTGGTCCGGCCGCTCGGTCGGAGATTCGATCTCGACCCAGCGGCGAATGCCGTCGAGGATATCTGCGGTTTCGAACGGGTTGCTGGACATGCTGTTGTCGTCGCTCAGGAATTGCGTTGTCATTCAGCGCACGCCTTAACGCGCGCCGGAATGACATATTCCAGATTTGACGATCTCTCAAACGGATAAGGCTGGATCAGACCTGTTCGGCCGCCTCGCGCGCCGCGATCTGCTCGACCAGTTCGACGATGCTGCGGCGGAGCTTGGCGTCCGCGATTCGCGTGAAGGCACGGGTCAGGGCCAGGCCTTCGGCGGTTGCCAGAAAGTCGGACACATAGGCCGGCGAGGAGCCCTCGCTGAAGCCGTCAGCGGTCTTGACGCCGCTCGGGCCGCCGTCGAACAGGAAAGAGACCGGCACCTGCAGGATCTCGGAGATCTGCTGCAGCCGGCTGGCGCCGACACGGTTGGTGCCCTTCTCGTATTTCTGCACCTGCTGGAACGTCAGGCCTAACGCCTCGCCCAGTTTCTCCTGGCTCATGCCGAGCATGATGCGTCGCATTCGGACGCGGCTGCCGACATACTTGTCAACAGGATTGGGCGCTTTGGTGGACATCTCCAACTCTCCTAAGGGATTGCGCGCCCGGGGGGTGAGGCAAGTTGGACGTGGAGTATGCCTCAGGCGCCGGTGCCGTCAAATCCTGCAAGGAGGATCGGGACGAAATGCGGACAATTTGCGCAAAGGGGCTGACTTGGCTTGTGATTTCGCGTGGACCCGTACAATGCGAAGTGCACGGTCGATCTGTCAACTGGTGGAATCGCGCTGAGGTAAATTTCGACGTTTTTTCGGGTTCGGCGACAACCGGCGATATGCAGGATCAGGCTTTTCGCCTGACAAAACGTCTCCGCAATACGATTGCGAGGGCAACCAACACAATCACAGCGGCCGGGATGTTCCCGGCGCGCGCATAGATCGTCGGCGCTATCGCGGCCGGCAGGCCGGCATCGAGCACGCCTTCGGCGCCGAGCCCGAGTTGCGCGACGATTCGCCCGAGCGGGTCGATGATGGCCGAGATGCCCGTATTCGCGGCACGCACCAGCGGCAGGCCTTCCTCGATCGAGCGCAGCCGGGCCTGCTGCAAATGCTGATAGGGGCCGGTCGAGATTCCGAACCAGCCGTCATTGGTGACGTTGACAATCCAGCCGGGACGATCGTCGCGGCTCACGACATTGCCGGGAAAGATCGCCTCGTAGCAGATCAAGGGCAGCGCGCGCGGCGCATTGGGAATGTCGAGCGTGCGGCGGATCGTGCCGGGAATGTAGCCGCCCTGCACCTTGGTGAGCTGCACCAGGCCGAGCTTCTCCATCCAGTCCTGGAACGGCAGATATTCGCCGAATGGGACGAGGTGCAGCTTGTCGTAGACCGCGAGCACGCTGCCGTCATGGTCGATGACGTAGATCGAATTATAGGCCCGCGTGATGCGGACGTTCGGCGGCAGATCGGGTGCGCGCACTGAGCCTGTGATCAGCACGGTTCCCTTCGGCAAGAGGTCGGCGATCTGCGCCATGGCGTCGGCTTCCTTGGTCAGGAAGAACGGAAACGCGGATTCCGGCCAGATCAGGATGGTGGCATCGCTCACGCCGGTCGAATGCGGCCCGGACGCGCGATCCGACAATGTGAGATATTTCTGCATCACCGCCGCCTTGGCGGAGTAGTTGAACTTGGCGTCCTGCTGCAGATCGGGCTGCATGATGCGCAGCTTGACCCCGCGGACCATGCTGGTCGGCTGCTGCGCGAGGCGGAATGCGCCGAACGCCAGCATCGCGGCGAGAACCAGCACCGCGGCCACCGGCGCGCGCCACGGCTTGCGGCCGCGCGAGGCGCCGTCGATCAGCACGGCCGGGCTTGCGAAGATCGCGACGGCCAGGAACGTCATGCCCCACAGCCCGATCAGCGATGCAGTTTGTGCCAGCGCCAGCGGCTCGGTCAGCGCGTAGCCGAACGCATTCCACGGAAAGCCGCTCAGGAGATGGCCGCGCAGCCATTCCGAAATCGTCAGGCTGAGCGGCAGCGCCAGCACGCGCGACGCGTCGCGCGGCCAGATCAGCCTTGCCAGCCCGAAGCCAAAGGCGGTGAACAGAGCGAGATAGGCGGGCAGGCCGAGCACCGCGAACGGTGTCAGCCAGGCGAAAGTGTCGGCATCGACGAAGAAAGCGTAGCCGATCCAGTACAGTCCCGGCACGAAATAGCCGAGGCCGAACCAGAAGCCGGACAGCGCTGCGGCGGGCACGCCACGCCAGCGCCCGGCAGCAGCGCCGTCGATCAGCCAGACCGCGATCGAAAACGTCAGAAACAGCACCGGCCAGGCGTTGAACGGCGCCATCGCCAGCGAGGACAGTGCGCCGGCTGTGAGCGCGAGGACCGCGCGCTTCCATCCCCAGGTCAAAATGATCGCAAGTCCGACCGAGCGGAGTTTGTCTGACAGCCTCACTGCGGACCGGCTCCCTCGCCGGGCGGCGGCATGTTGTCATTCGCCTGCGGGTTGCCGGAGTCCGGTGCCTGCTCGCGGCGCCGTTCGCGTTCCTTGCGCGGCGCCGGCCGTTCCTTGCGCGTCGTGACCCGCACGCGCTTGACCCGCCGCGGGTCGGCGTCGAGCACCTCGACCTCGTAATTGCCGGGACCGGAAATCACCTCGCCGCGCACCGGCAGGCGGCCGACGAACGACACCAGATAGCCGCCCAGCGTCTCGACCTCCTCGCCGGCCTCGCCGGTCACGAAGTCTTCGCCGATCACCGAACGGACATCGTCGAGGCTGGCGCGCGCGTCGGCGATGAAAGAATTGTCGGGCTGGCGGACGATGGACGGCGGCTCGTCGGAATCGTGCTCGTCGTCGATCTCGCCGACGATCTGCTCGACAATGTCCTCGATCGACACCAGCCCGTCGGTGCCGCCATATTCGTCGACCACCAGCGCGAGATGGATGCGCGAGGCCTGCATCTGCGCCAGCAGGTCGATCGCGCGCATCGACGGCGGGATGTAGAGCAGCTTGCGGATGATATGGGCCTCGGCCAGCGGCAGCGCGAGATCGACGCTGCGCAGATCGAGCCCGGCCGGAAACGGCTTTTTGCGCTTCGTCTTGGTCGCATCGGTGACGCGCGCCTTCGCGGTCATGAAGGCGAGCAGGTCGCGGATGTGCACCATGCCTTCGGGATCGTCGAGGGTTTCATTGTAGACGACGAGCCGCGAATGCGCCGCGCTCTCGAACAGGCCCATCAGTTCGCCGAGCGGGATGTCGCGCTTGACCGCGACGATGTCGGCGCGGTGCACCATGACGTCGGCGATCCGCCGCTCGTTGAGCGACAGGATGTTGCGCAGCATGGTGCGCTCGATCGCCGAGAAGCCGACATCGTCGGGCGTCGAGGCGTCGAGCACCACCTGCAGATCGTCGCGCACCGAGCCGGCCTTCCAGCCGAACAGCGTGCGGATCGCGCGCACCAGCCAGCCTTCGGCGGCTGGGCGTTGCACCTCGCCGTCGTGCACGACCGCGGGCAGGTTGCTCACGTTGCGCGGATTGTCATGGGTCGGTTCGGAATCCGGCATGTCAGGCGATCCGATCCGCATAGGGGTCGGAAATGCCGAGCGAGGACAGGATCTCGCGCTCAAGCGCCTCCATGTCCTCGGCATCGTCGTCGTTCTCGTGGTCGTAACCGATCAGATGCAGGAAGCCATGCACCGCGAGGTGGCTCAAATGATGCTCGAACGGTTTCTGTTCCTCATCGGCTTCCCGTCGCGTCGTCTCATAGGCGATCGCGATGTCGCCGAGCATGCGCGGGGCATCGTCAGGCCCGCCTCCGCCTTCCGGCTGCAGCGCCGGAAACGACAGCACGTTGGTCGGCTTGTCGATGCTGCGCCAGTTGGCGTTGAGGGTGCGGATCCCGGAATCGTCGGTCAGCATCACCGCAAGCTCGGCATCGGCGACATCGGCATCGGCGATTGTGGCGGCAGCCTCGATGGCGCGATGGATCACCGCGTCGGCATCAGGCTCGGCCTGCCAGCATTCGGCGGTGACTAGAACCTCGGTTGCAGGAAAAGCGGACACGTTCGTTTCAAAATCTGCGTTATGGCCGGAACCCGCATCGCGCGGGCTCGCGGCCGAAGCTATTGGTCTCAAGATCTGGCGTTTGCCGGCTTTTGCGGCAATCCCTCATAGGCGGCCACGATGCGCGCCACCAATTCATGGCGGATGACGTCCTCGGCCTTGAAATGCACCTGCGCGATGCCTTCGACGCCATCGAGCAGCTTCACGGCTTCCGTCAGCCCCGAAGCCTGGCCATGCGGCAGGTCGACCTGCGACGGGTCGCCGGTGACGATCATCCGGCTGTTCTCGCCGAGACGCGTCAGGAACATCTTCATCTGCATCGTCGTGGTGTTCTGCGCCTCGTCGAGGATGATGGCGGCATTGGTCAGGGTGCGGCCGCGCATGAATGCGAGCGGCGCGATCTCGATCTCGTTGCCCTGCAGCGCGCGCTCGACGACGCGGGCGTCCATCAGATCGTACAGCGCATCGTAGATCGGGCGCAGATACGGGTCGACCTTCTCCTTGAGGTCGCCGGGCAGGAAGCCGAGCCGCTCGCCGGCCTCGACCGCGGGCCGCGTCAGGATGATGCGATCGACCTCCTTGCGCTCGAACAGCTGCGCCGCGTGGGCGACCGCGAGCCAGGTCTTGCCGGTGCCGGCCGGGCCGATGCCGAACACCAGTTCGTGCCGCTTCAGCGCGCGGATATAGGAATCCTGCGCCGCGGTGCGGGCGCGCACCGGACGCTTGCGCAGATTGATGGTCTCAAACGTCGGCTTGGCGGTCTTGTTGTCGAATTCGAACAGCGAGCCCTGCGCGATCACGGCGCGGATCGCGCCTTCGACTTCGCCCTGATCGAGGTCGTGGCCTGCGATGGCCTGGGCGTAAAGCGTCTCCAGCACGCGGCGCGCCGCGTCGCAGCCGTCGCGGGAGCCCGCGATGGTGACGTGGTTGCCGCGGGAATCGACCACCACGCCGAGCCGCCGCTCGATCAGCGCCAGGTTTTGTCCGTAGGGGCCGACCAGCGCGGATGCGGCGCGGTTGTCGTCGAAATCGATGACGACCTGTGTCTCAGGTGCCCGGGTCTCAGGTGGCATTTGCATGTCGCGGTCAGGTTTGCGGCTGGGAGCGAGCGAAGACGAATCCGATGCGCTTTTTGGCAAGGATTTCAGGCTCCAATGGTCTGCGAAATGAGGCGCGGCGCTGCCGGCGTCGCAAGCTCGCCGATCAGGCTGTAACGCTCGAGGCTGTCGATCCTCACGGAGCGGACCTGGCCGATGATGTCAGGCGATGCCATCACATGGGCGGGCTGCAGATAGGCGGTGCGGCCGACGATCTGGCCCGGATTGCGCGCGGCGCGCTCGAACAGCACATCGACCGTTGTGCCAATCGCAGCCCGGTTGAAGGCCGATTGCTGGCTGTCGATCAATTCCTGAAGCCGCCCCAAGCGCTCGTCCATCTCGGCTGCTGACACCGTCTCCCGCATCTCCGCCGCAGGCGTGCCTGGCCGTGGCGAATACTTGAATGAATACGCCGCAGCGTACCCGATTTGCGTGACAAGCGCGAGGGTGGCGGAAAATTCTTCCCTCGTCTCGCCGGGGAAGCCCACGATAAAATCTGATGAAAAAGCAATGTCTTGCCGTGCCGCCCGGAACCGGTCGATGACCCGCCGGTAGTCATCGGCGGTATGTTTGCGGTTCATGGCCGCAAGGATCCGGTCCGCCCCCGATTGCACGGGAAGGTGCACGAACGGCATCAATTCGGGCAGATCGCGATGCGCCGCGATCAAATCATCATCCACATCGCGCGGATGGCTGGTCGAATAGCGCAGCCGCGTGACGCCGGGAATCTCGGCGAGTCGTTGCAGCAATTTGCCGAGCGACCAGGCGCCGCCGTCGGGGCCTTCGCCATGATAGGCGTTGACGTTCTGTCCGATCAGCGTGAATTCGCGCACGCCATTGTCGGCGAGCTGCTTGACGTCGTCGATGATCCTGGCGACCGGACGCGAGACTTCCGCGCCGCGCGTATAGGGCACTACGCAGAAGGTGCAGAACTTGTCGCAACCCTCCTGCACCGTGACGAAGGCGGAGATGCCGCGGGCCCGGATCGCATCCGGCTTTGGCTGCGGCAGGAAGCCGAACTTGTCTTCGACCGGAAATTCGGTCTCGAGCGCGCGGCCGTTCTCCTTTGCGCGCTTCAAGAGCTCCGGCAGATGATGATAGCTCTGCGGCCCGACCACGATGTCGACGGTCGGCGCACGGTTGATGATCTCGGCGCCTTCGGCTTGCGCGACGCAGCCGGCGACCGCGATCTTCATCTCGCGGCCCGCCCGCGCGGCTTCATCCTTGGCGACGCGAAGCCGCCCGAGTTCGGAGTAGACCTTCTCCGACGCCTTTTCGCGGATATGGCAGGTGTTGAGGATCACGAGGTCGGCGTCTTCGGCGCTCGCGGTCTCGACAAAGCCCTCGCCGGCCAGCGTGTCCACCATGCGCTGTGCATCGTAGACGTTCATCTGGCAGCCATAGGACTTGATGTGCAGCTTGCGCGGCGTCGTCATGGAACCCTGATTGCGAAAGGAAACGGCGCCATCCGGGCGCCGGGGCTGAAATATAGCCTAAACCGGCGAAAATCCAGCGGTGCAACCCGGTCATTCCGGGGCGTGCGCCCCGGGAATCTCGAGATTCCGGGTTCGATGCTGACGCATGGCCCCGGAATGACGGGATAATTCAGCCAGCGAGCGCGGTGGCGCCAATCCGGGCTATCAAATCGGGCAATTGGCGCATATCGGCGAAGGTTATGGCCGCGCCGGCCTGGCGCAGCAAATCCTCGTGTTCCGCCGTGCAATGGCTGCCGCCGTAAAAACCCAGCACGGTCATTCCGGCGGCGCACCCGCCGGTGACGCCGGCTACGCTGTCCTCGATCACGACGCAGCGTTCCGGCCGCGCGCCCATCTGGGTGGCCGCAAACAGGAACAGATCGGGCGCCGGCTTGCCGCGCTGGACCTGCGCGGCGGAGAAGATATGCGGTGCGAGCTGGTCGTAGAGCCCGGCGCAGGTCAGGCCGTGATGGATCTTTTCCGGCGTGCCGCTCGACGCCACGCATTTCGGTAAGGTGAGCGCGGCGATCGCGTCGCCGACATGCGCGATGGCGCTGAGATCGTCGGCGTAGAAGCTCAGCGTCGCGTGCTTGACCTCGGCCTCGAAGCTCTCGGGCAGGGCGCGGCCGATCTCGCTTTCGACGATCCGCCGCGCCTCGCGGTCGGACACGCCGAGGAAACGCTTCAGCACGCCGTCGGGCGTGATCGGAAAGCCGTGCCGCGTCAGCGTGTCCGCATGCGCGCGACACGAGATCACCTCGCTGTCGACCAGCACGCCGTCGCAATCGAAGATGACGAGATCGAAGCTCATGGTCGGGCGATGCGCGCCTACGACTTGCTGTCGTCGTCGAGCGGCACGCAATAGAGCTCGAGCCGGTGATCGACCAGCTTGTAGCCGAGCTTGCGCGCGATCTCGGCCTGCAGCTTCTCGATTTCCTCGGAGGTGAACTCGATCACCTTGCCGTCGCGCAGGTTGATCAGATGGTCGTGATGGCTCTCCGGCATCTGCTCGTAGCGTGCACGGCCCTCGCGGAAGTCATGACGCTCGATGATCCCTGCGTCTTCGAACAGCTTGACGGTGCGATAGACCGTCGAGATCGAGATCTTGTCGTCGACCGCCACGCAGCGGCGGTAGAGTTCCTCAACGTCGGGATGGTCCATGGCCTCCGCAAGCACCCGCGCGATCACGCGGCGCTGTTCGGTCATGCGCATGCCGGTCGCGGCGCAGCGCGCCTCGATGCCGGTATTTTTCTGCGCAGGCGGGATTTTCACCGTGGTCATGGGGTTCAGGCCGTATTCTTCAAACCTTAGGCGGCAGAGCAGGGCGCTGTTCTGCCACCGCGCAGATGTTACGACAAGTCGCGCCGCATCAGAAGCGCGTTCAAATGTTCCCCACCGGGCTGCTTGTAATAGCGTTCGCGGCGGCCGATCACGCCGAATCCGGCCCTTTCATAGAGCCGTCGCGCCGGCGCATTGTTCTCTTCGACTTCGAGGAAGATGGTGCGGATGCCGCGGCCGGCAAGATGGCCGAGATGGGTCAACAGCAGGTCGCGCGACAGGCCGCGCCCGCGCTGATTGGAATCGATCGCAATCGACAGGATTTCCGCTTCGTCCGCGGCCATTCGCGACACCGCAAAGCCGATCACCTTGCGGCCCTGCCGCAGCCGATGCACCAGCGTGTTGCGCTCGGTCAGCATCGCCTCGAATTCGCCCTCGCCCCAGCCGCGATGAAACGACGCGCCGTGCAATTGGGCGAGCCGCGCCGCATCACGCAGGGACGCGGGCTCGACCGCGGGCGTACCGCCGCCCCACCATCGCGACAGCCAGCCGCTCATGTCGATGGCGGCGCGCTGATGACGAGGCGATCCTTCGGCGGCTTCGCATCGGGGGCGCGCAGATAGAACGGACGCGGCGGCGCCGTTTCGGGATCCACGGCGGCGCCGACCCAGGCGACCCAGGTGATGTCGGGCGCCGGTTGCCGGTCGATCTTCACCGGCGGCGTTGCGTCGGCGGGCCAGCGCTCGGCGAGGATATTTGCGGCGTTGCCGAGCAGATGCAGCGCGCCGAATTGGGCGGCTTCGAGCGCCTCCGCGATCGGCGCTACCTTCGGCTTGAGGATCGGGGCGCCGTCGCCGCCCACCAGTTGGAAATAGACGTGGTCGTGCCGCGCGTCGATCGCCGACAGGATCGGGTTCTCGCCATTCTCGGCAACCACGGGCGCAGCGTAGGCGGCGAGCGTCGACAGCCCGACGACCGGCTTGGACGCGGCGAGCGCGATGCCGCGCGCCGCCGAGAGGCCGACGCGCAGGCCGGTGAAACTGCCGGGGCCGGTGGTGACGGCGATGCGGTCAAGCCCGGCGAAGCCGATGCCGCTCTCTTTCATCACCCGCGCGATCAGCGGCATCAGCGCCTCGGCATGGCCGCGCTGCATCGCCTGCGATTCGATCGCGATGGTATTGCCGGAGATGGTGTCGAGCACCGCCGCGGAGCAGGCGTCGAGCGCGGTATCGATGGCGAGAATCATCATGGGGCAAACGTCAGGGCGAACGGAAGGTCCGAACCATTTCCGATTCGCCGGCTCACTGTTCGTCCCCCCTCTCGGGCGGGCACAGCGCGCAGCACCGTGCCCACCATCAACTGTGTCGTATCGAGGTGGGCTGCGCCTGGCGACCCACCCGGCGCAAATCACATCGGCCGGACTTCCTGCACGTCGGGCACGAAGTGCCGGAGCAGGTTCTGGATGCCGTGTTGCAAGGTTGCGGTCGATGACGGGCAGCCGGCGCAGGAGCCCTTCATGTTGAGATAGACGATGCCGTCCTTGAAGCCGCGGAAGGTGATGTCGCCGCCGTCATTGGCAACCGCCGGACGCACGCGGGTCTCGATCAGGTCCTTGATCTGCTCGACCGTCTCGGCGTCGGCCTCGTCGAAGAACTCGTTGGCCTCGTCGCTGATGTCGTCGCTACCAGCGGTGCCGTCGGCGAGCAGCGGCGCGCCGGACATGTAATGCTCCATGATGGCGCCGAGGATCGCGGGCTTGAGGTGCTGCCAGTCGCCGTCCGCCTTGGTCACGGTGATGAAGTCGGCGCCGTAGAACACGCCGGTGACGCCTGTGACGGCGAACAGCCGTTCGGCGAGCGGTGAGCGTGCGGCGGATTCGGCCGACGAGAATTCCATGGTCCCGCTGTCGAGCACCAGGCGGCCCGGGATGAATTTCAGGGTGGCGGGATTCGGTGTGGCTTCGGTCTGAATGAACATTTGCTGTCTCCGGCGTCGCCGGTTCAAGGCCGGCGCGTTGGGTTCCCCTATGAAATGGCAATTAAAAAGCCCGCGATCAAGCCGCAAAACCGCGGTTCCAGCTCCGCATCCATGCTCTGGAGCGGTTTCCTGGCCGATACGACCTACGACAGGGCGTCGATCTCGGCGTCGGTCAGGCCGCCGGGCACGATGGTCACCGGGATCGGGAACGCGCCCATGGTCTTGGCCATGGTGGTGATGATCGGTCCGGGCCCCTCGGGGCCTGGATTGGCCGCCAGCACCAGCATCGCGATATCGACGTCCTTCTCGATCACGTCGAGGATCTGCTCGGTCGGGTCGCCCTCGCGAATCGCCCGCTCCGGGGTGATCGCGGCGATCCCGTTGGCGCGGCCGGCGGCGCGGTCGAGCGCCTCATTGGCGGCCTCCTCGGCCTCGGCGCGCATGATGTCGGCGACCCCGAGCCATTGCTGGTTCTGGTCCTCGGTCTCGATCACCCGCAGCATCACGACGCCGCCGCCGACCCGGATGGCCCATCGGCTGGCGTAATACACCGCGCGGTCCCATTCAGCCGTGTCGTCAACGATGACGAGGCATTTCGGCTTGTGACCTGTCTCGTAGCTTCGTCGCTGGGTGGTCATGCATGTCCCGGTGCTGAACCAAACCAACCCATGCTGCCATACTCCCTCGCCGTTTGGGAGAGGGAGTGCACAGTTGCCGGCTTGTGCGTCAGCGCGGGCGGATGAAGCCGACGATGTCCTTGGTGATGCGCATGGTCTCGTCGGCGATGCCGCGGGCGCGGTTGGCGCCGTCGGCGAGGATCGAATCGACGTGGCCGGGGTCGGCGACCAGCTTCTTCATCTCGGAGGCGATCGGCGCCAGTTTTGCGACGCAAACCTCGACCAGCGCGTTCTTGAACGTCGAGAACTGGCCGCCGCCGAACTGGGTCAGCACCTCCTGCTTGGAGATGCCGGCGAGCGCGGCGTAGATGCCGACCAGATTGTCGGCTTCGGGGCGCGTCTCGAGGCCCTTTTCCTCCGACGGCAGCGGCTCGGGATCAGTCTTCGCCCGGCGGATCTTCTGCGCGATGGTGTCGGCGTCGTCGGTGAGGTTGATGCGCGAATTGTCCGACGCGTCCGACTTCGACATCTTCTTGGTGCCGTCGCGCAGGCTCATCACCCGCGTCGCGGGCCCGGTGATCAGCGGCTCTGGCTGCGGGAAGAGCAGGCCGTCGGCAAAGCCATGGCCACGGATCGAATCGCCGAAGTCATTGTTGAACTTCTGCGCGATGTCGCGGGACAGCTCCAGATGCTGCTTCTGGTCCTCGCCCACAGGCACGTGGGTGGCGCGGTACAGCAGGATGTCGGCAGCCATCAGCACCGGATAGTCGTAGAGGCCGATGGAGGCGTTCTCGCGGTCCTTGCCGGCCTTCTCCTTGAACTGCGTCATGCGGTTCAGCCAGCCGATGCGCGCGACGCAGTTGAATATCCAGGTCAGCTCGGCATGGCCGGCGATCTGGCTCTGGTTGAACACGATGTGCTTCTTGGCATCGATGCCGGCGGCGATGAAGGCCGCAGTGACCTCGCGGGTGTTGCGCGCGAGCTCGGCCGGGCCGCCCCAGACCTCGACGCCCTGCGTGATCGCATGCATGTCGACGACGCAATAGATGCAGTTATGGGTCTGCTGCATCTTCACGAAGTTGACGATGGCGCCGAGGTAGTTGCCGAGGTGCAGATTGCCCGTCGGCTGGACGCCTGAGAAAACCCGTTCAACGAACGCCATGGTGTTATTTCCCGGAAATAGCCGCTGCTTTTGCGGCGTCGTTTGCCACTTAAGCCCCGCGCGCGCAAGTCAGGCGGGGCGCCTTTGCCTGATGGCGTTAACCGCCGCGCGCCAGCCGGTGACGCCGAAAAGCTGCAAGAACAGCCCGTAACCGGCGATACCAGCCGCGATCAGCACGAGCAGGGCGGCTGCCTGCACCAAACCGTGGCCACCCGCCGGCAGTGCGCCCTCTACGAGCCATAACAGGGCGCCCATCGCGAGCGCCGCGGCCAGGATGCGCGGCAGCCGGCGGCGCGCCTCGGGATCGATCGAAAAGCCGAAGGTCGCCGCCCCCTTGCGGATCAGCGCCAGCGCGTTGCTCCAGGCGCCGAGCGCAATGCCTGCGGCAATGCCGCTGGCGCCGAAGAGATGGCCGAGCAGGAAGGCCGCCGCGATCGAGACCACGATGGCCTTCAGCGTCGCAAACAGCGGCGTCATCGTATCCTCGCGAGCGAAAAACGCCGGCGACAGCGCCTTCACCAGCACATGCGCCGGCAGCGCCAGCGTCAGCCAGATCAGGGCCTGCGCGGTTGCCGCGGTATCCTCCGCGGTGAATGCGCCATGCTCGAACAGCATCCGCACGATCGGCTCACTCAGCACCATCAGGCCGAGCGTCGCCGGCAGCGCCAGTCCGGCCGCAAGTTCGAGGGCGCGCGATTCGGCATGCGCGATGGCCGCATGGTCGCCGCTGCGCACCGCGCGCGTCATCTCCGGGATCAGCACGGTGCCCATCGCGACGCCGACGATGCCGAGCGGCAGCTCGAGCAATCGGTTGGCGAAATAGAGCCAGGACACCGCCGATGGCGAGGTCGATGCGATCACCGCGCCCGCGACCATGAGCCATTGCGGCGCGCTGCTCGCGACCATGCCGGGGACCGCGCGGCCGAGAAAGCCGCGCATTTCCGGATCGAAGGAGATGCGGAGCGGCGAAGCGAGCTTTGCCCCGCGCAGCGCCAGCATCGACAGTTGCAGGAATCCGGCGACGCCGATCGTGGCCGCCATGACAAGCGCGGCCTGCACTGGCTCCTGCTGCCGCGCCAGCAACACGGCCATCACGGATATCAGCGCGATGTTGAACAGCAGCGGCGAGAACGCCATCAGCGCGAAGCGCCCCCGCGCGTTGAGCAGCGCCATCATCACGGTGACCGGGCCGGCGAAGGCGAGATAGGGCAGCATCAGCCTTGCATTGTCGACCGCGAATTGCAGCGTCTCGCGGCCGACAAAGCCCGGCGCGATCGCCGCGATCACCAGCGGCATCAGCGCGCCGATCGCGAGCGCGGCTACAATGACCGCGGCGCTGACGGTGCCGAGCACGCGGCCGGCAAACGCGGTTGCCGCGGCCATGCCCTCCGCGTCGCGCGCCTTCAGCCATGCCGGCACCAAGGCGGCATTCAGCCCGCCCTCAGCCAGCAGCCGTCGCACGACATTCACAAGCTGGAATGCCGCCAGGAACGCGTCCGCCACCGGCCCCGCGCCAAGCAGTGCCGCGATCACGGAATCGCGCACGAAACCGAGCAGTCGCGAGGCCAGCGTTCCCGTGGAGACCGTGAGGAAGGAGCGGAACATAGGTGTCTCTATAGCAGTCGCGCGCCCTGCTGCCAGCGGCGCTCCTTTCGAAGCCCCGACCAAGTGCCAATCCGTCATCCTGAGGCGCGAGCGGAGCGAGCCTCGAAGGATGAATCGGCCAGAGTGGGGCCGTGCACCCTTCGAGGCTCGCGAAAGAGGCTCGCGCCTCAGGATGACGGGTCAAAAGCGCGTTGCGATGACGGAACTGGCAGTCTCCGCTTCCCTTGCTGCCCCAAGGCGTAACGTGATAGGTCGCGGCTCTTGTTGGGTGGCGTTAACACAGGGCAGGTTGATGGCTGACGCAAAATATGACGTTCTCGGGATCGGCAACGCGATCTTTGACGTGCTGGTGCAAACAGATGAGGCATTCCTCGCCCGTCACGGCATGACCAAGGGCTCGATGCAGCTGATCGACGAATCGCGTGCCACCGCGATCTACAGCGACATGGGCACTGCGACCGAGATGTCGGGCGGTTCGGCCGCGAACACCATCGTCGGCGTCGGCAGTCTCGGCGCCCGCGCCGCCTATGTCGGCAAGGTCAAGGACGATCAGATCGGCAAGCTCTACGTCCACGACATCCGCGCCGCGGGCGTCACCTTCGACACCGCGCCGGCCAAGGCCGGCCCGGCCACCGGCTGCTCCTACATCCTGGTGACGCCGGACGGCGAGCGCACCATGAACACCTATCTCGGTGCCGCGCAGGACCTGACGCCCGACGACATCGATCCGGCCCAGATCGCAGCCGCCAGCATCATCTATCTCGAAGGCTATCTCTGGGATCCGAAGAACGCCAAGGACGCCTTCGTGAAGGCGGCTGATATCGCGCATGGCGCGGGCCGCCGGGTCGCGCTGACGCTGTCGGATTCGTTCTGCGTCGATCGCTACCGCGACGAATTCCTTGACCTGATGCGCCGGGGCATCGTCGACCTGGTGTTTTCAAACGAGTCCGAGCTGCACTCGCTGTACCAGACCTCCGATTTCGACACCGCGCTGAAGCAATTCGGCAAGGACACCAAGCTCGGCGTCGTCACCCGCAGCGAAAAGGGCTGTGTCGTGATCTCCGGGAATGACGTTACTTCGGCGCCGGCCTCTCCGATCGACAAGCTCGTCGACACCACAGGCGCCGGCGATCTGTTCGCGGCCGGCTTCCTGGTCGGCCTCGTGCGCAATGTCGGCCATGAGAATGCCGGTCGCCTCGGCGCGCTCGCCGCCGCCGAAGTGATCCAGCACATCGGCGCCCGGCCGCTGGTGTCGCTGAAGGATCTGGCGAAGCAGAAGGGGTTGCTGGTTTAACCGCAGCTCACTTTCTTCACCTCTCCCGCTTGCGGGGAGGTCGGCGCGTAGCGCCGGGTGGGGGCTCTCTCCACAGAATGACTCGTGGAGAGCTGTCTCTTATACACATCTCCGAGCCCACGAGACATGTCCAGCAATCGCGGATGCCGTCTTCTGCTT